>CALUJT010000001.1 GCA_944321005.1 uncultured Atopobiaceae bacterium
AAGCGCTCGAAGGCGGGCTGGGAGGTCGCCGGCGAGGTGTCCGCGACGAGGGGGTTCCTCTCGCGCCTCCGGCGCAGCTCCTCGTCGCGGGCGTCGGCGCGCCGCTCGTCCCAGGTGTCCTCGGCGATGCTCCGCGGCGCCGCGGCCCGCGCGGGCGGCTGGGAGGTCTCGGCCGTCCAGGCGGCCACCTCCTCGCGCGACATGCTCGAGCTCGGGGTCTGCGGGCGCGGCGCGGCGGCGGCGCCCGGGGCAAACGCGACCTCGAGCCGCATGGGCTCGAAGGCGGCCTGGGTGAGGCACTCCTCGACCACGGCGGCGTTCTTTGAGACGGTCTTGAGCACGAGCCGCATGGGCGTCTCGAGCCGCAGGACCCCGCCCTCCATGCTCGTGGGGGTGCAGTTGCGGAGCATGGCGAGCACGGACTCGGGCAGCCGTGCCTGCGCGGCGAGAAGGTCGTGCGCGTCCTGCCACAGGGCCTCGGCGTCTGATTCGAGAGAGAGTTCCATGGGTCCCACATTCTCATTTGTTGAAAACAGCGGGACCTAGTATAGCGATTGTTGATAACCTGGCGTCAGAGAAGCCCGCCGAGCGCCCTGCCGTATTCGGTGGGCTGGTACTTCTGGCCCGACTTGAGGACCGCCCCCTGCGCGGCGAGGGAGGAGAGCTCGCGCGACCACGTGGCCGCCGAGGACCCGTACGCCTTGACGAGGTCCGTGGGCCCCGCGCTCCCCCGCTCGAGCACGAGCGCGAGCGCCATCCTGCCGCGGTCGCTCAGGCTGACCTGCGGCGCGACGGGGCCGACGGGCACCTGGGCGGGCTCGCCGGCCGCGGGCGGCCAGGAGGGCTGGTAGGGGCTCTGCCGGTACGGCTGCGCCTGCTGCCAGGCGGCGACGGGCGCCTGGGCCTGCGGCCAACCCGGAGACGCCGCCTGCGGCCACCCGTAGGGCGCCGCGACGGGCCACGGGGCCTGGGGCGCCGCCGCCGGTGCCGCGCCGCCCGGAGCCGCCTCCGAGCGCACGGGGGCCTCGCCCGCGGGGCGCGTGGAGATGGTGACCACGGTGCCCCCGGCTATGTTGTCCTCTATGGAGAGGCTCCCGCCCTTGTCCTCCATGTACTGCTGCACGTAGGGAAGGCCGCTTCCCACGCCGCGGATGTAGCGCTTCATCTCCTCGGTCGCCGAGGACGTGCCGTACTCGAGCGCGAGGTCCTTCTCGCGGATCCCTGGGCCCCGGTCGGAGAAGCGGATGGTGTTGCCCCCGTCGAGGATGCTGATGGTGGGAGCCTGGAAGTAGGCGTGGACGAAGTTCTCCACGATCTCGCGGATGACCATGAAGGGGATGGAGCCGCCCTGCTCGCGGGAGAGTCGGCTCACCGTGGCCGTGATCTCCTCCAGGTACTCGCGGACGCCCCGGGGCTCTATGACGACGACCCTCGGGGCCGCCGCGGCGTCGTCGTAGACGGCCACGCGGGCCGGGTGGGAGACCTCGAGCGCCGCCGGCCCCTCCCCCGGCGCCGCGCTCGCCGCTCCCCCCTCCTCCACGAAGGGATAGAAGTCCCTCGGCACGGCGCCCCCTTTTCTACACTCGCTGAACAGATGAAGAAAACTTTTCAGTGAGAATTCGATATGGAAGAAAGTTTTCAACAGTCGATAAAAACGTGTCGAAAACAGGTACTTCTCGCTGAAATGCGTTGGAAAATCATAGCACGCTGGCTGATGGTTTCACGTATATGGAAAGATGGATTCAATTGGATGCATTCGTGTGCAACGTTTCCCGGCCGGTTTTGGGTGATTCTTGTGAGGAAAAATTGACAGGTCAGCGGCAAGATGCTTACAATCTCTGAGCTTATTGCTCTAAAGGACGTTCATACCCAACCGGGAGGAATAGCTATGAAGCGTACGTACCAGCCCAACAAGCGCAAGCGCGCCACCACGCACGGCTTCCGTGCTCGCATGGCCACCAAGGGCGGCCGCGCCGTCCTGGCCCGTCGTCGTGCCAAGGGTCGCAAGCGCCTCACCGTCTAGCAAGGGCTCATGGAGACCATCAAATCCAAGCGTGATTTTGAGAGGGTCTTCTCGCGCGGGAGGCGCTACAACGACGCCCTCCTGCGCATCCGCGTGGCACAGCGAGAGGGCTCCCCGGGCAGGGTGGCCTTCGTCGCGGCAAAGAGGCTCGGCAACGCCGTCTTCAGGAACAGGTGCAAGCGCGTCCTCCGCGAGGCGGCGCGCCTCTGCGCCCTACCTGTGGACGGCTGCGACGTAATACTCTTCTCCACGGCGCAGACGCATGACAGCTCGCCAGAGCTCGTGGCGGCCTCGCTGAGGAGGATGCTTAGCAGGGCGGGAATCTAGATGGCCGGCGGCGTCGCCTCACGGGCGGCGATGGCGGCCATTCGCTTCTATCAGCGAAGGATCTCGCCCCTCTTTGGCGCTCGCTGCATCTATATTCCGACGTGCTCGGAATACGCGCTCAGGGCCATCGGCCGCTACGGCGCCGCGCGCGGGACCCTCCTGGCGGTTCGCAGGATTCTGAGGTGTCACCCCTTGCACGCAGGTGGATACGATCCCGTCCCCTGAGGGACGGAGCGGAGGAACCATGTGGGACTGGTTTATTAACTTTCTGGCGGCGGTGCTCGCGGGCATCGAGGGCTTCGTCGGCGACTGGGGCCTGGCCGTCATCATCCTGACGGTCATCATCCGTCTCCTGCTCACGCCGCTCATGGCGCACTCGACCAAGTCGACGGCGCGCATGCAGGTGATGCAGCCCAAGCTCCAGGAGATCCAGGAGCGCTACGCGGACGACCCCGAGCGCCAGGCGGAGGAGCTGCGCAAGGTCTATGCCGAGATGAAGTTCAACCCCCTCGGCGGCTGCCTGCCCATCTTCCTCCAGATGCCCGTCTTCTTCGGCCTCTTCACCGTGGCGCGCCAGGTCCCGGCGGACGCGAGCTTCTTCGGCATCCTTCCGTCCATCGCCCAGTCAGCCGCCACCGTGCTCGAGGCGAGCGGCTTCCAGGCGGCGCTGCCCTACATCCTCTTCGACATCCTCTTCGGCGTGCTCACGTTCGTCCCCATGGTGATGAACGTCTCCACCCAGAACGAGGCCCAGAGGAGCCAGACCATGATCATGGGCGGCGTCATGGCCCTCATGATGCTCTGGTTTGGCTGGAGCGTGCCGGCGGCCGTCCTGCTCTACTACGTGACCTCCTCTCTCTGGCAGGTCATCCAGCAGAAGGTCATCACCCAGCGCGTCATGGAGAAGGCCAAGGCGGAGGCGGAGGCCGAGGCGGCCAACAGGCCCGTCGAGGTCGACGTGGTGCGCAAGGAGAGGAAGCCCCGTCCCCACAAGAAGGGCTAGACGCTTCCTCACCTCTGATTCGTTGTATCGATTGGTTTGATTCTTGTTGTTTAGGGAGGTAGGCATGGAGGATGACGTCCTGGTGAGCCCGGAGGCTGTCTCGGGCGAGTCCGAGCAGGATGAGTTCTCTTCCATCCGAGAGCGCTTCGAGGCCGGCGAGCAGCTCGCCGACGACGAGATGGACAAGATCGCCGACCTTGCCGTCGGTTACCTCAAGGGCATCCTCGAGCTCTTCGGCGAGACGTCGAGCTCCATCGACGAGTATGACGGTGACAACGGCGAGCTCATCCTCGACGTCAACGGCGGCGACCTCGCGGTCCTCATCGGCCGTCACGGCAGGACCCTCGACGCCCTTCAGATGGTGCTGACCTCTCTCATGAGCAGCCGCATCAAGTTCTACTATCCCATCGTGGTGGACATCGAGGGCTACAAGAGCCGCCGCAAGCGCAAGCTCGAGGACATTGCCCGCTCCTCTGCCGAGCGCGCCAAGAAGCGTCACGGCAAGGTCACCCTCGCGCCGATGAACGCCTACGAGCGTCGTCTCGTCCACCTCGCACTTCTCAACGACGACGGCGTGGTCACCCACTCCGAGGGCGAGGAACCCGAGCGCCACGTCGTCATCACCGCCGTCTAAGTCCCACACACAGTGGCCTGAGGGGAGGATGTGTTGAGCATCCTCCCTTTTTCTGTGACAATTTCTCTCGATGCGTGGTTTTTTGTCAGGAGGGCAGATGGAATCTCAGGACCTCGGCTCGTTGGCCCCGGAGCTCGTCGAGTCCCTGCGCGCGTACGGCATCGACTGTGACGAGCCCAGGGCGCAGTTGCTCCTGCGTCACCTTGAGCTCGTCATAGAGAAGAACAGGGTGGTCAACCTCACGCGCATCACCTCTCCCGAGGAGGCCCTGCAGCTCCACGTGGTCGACTCCCTTCTTCCCCTTGCCTGCCCCGGAATCTCGCTCTCCGCAGGCACGCGCTTCGTCGACCTGGGCACCGGGGCCGGGTATCCCGGCATCCCGCTCGCCATCATGACCGGCGCCACGGGTCTTCTGATCGACTCGGTGGGAAAGAAGGTGGCGGCCGTGGGCGAGTTCGTCGACCAGCTCGGCCTCAGCGACGTCTCCGCCCTTCATGCCCGGGTCGAGGAGCTTCCCCCCGCTCATCTTGGCGTGCAGGACTACGTCTTCGCCCGCGCGGTGGCTCAGGCCAACGTGCTCGTCGAGTACGCCTCCCCGCTCCTTCGCACCCACGGTAGCCTCGTGCTCGAGAAGGGGCGCCCCACCCAAGAAGAGGTCGAGGCGTCCCTGCGCGCCGCCAAGGTCTGTGGCATGAGGCTTGTTTCACGTGAAACGTTCGAGCTGCCCAACGAACTCGGCCATCGCGAGATTCTCGTCTATGAGAAGGTGTCCAAGCCAAAGGTCAAGCTGCCGAGAAGGACGGGCATGGCAAAGAGGGAACCCCTGGGGGAGTAGCGGCCCATGGTTCTTCTCGGCCCTTTTCTCTGACCGTGCGTTTCACGTGAAACGTGTCCGGGCCATCTCGTATGATTGCTAGAGTGAAAGACGACCTCAGAAGCAGCATACGGAGGCTTGGATGGACTACAAAGAGGCTAAGAGAGGTCTTCCGCAGCGTGACGGCAAGGTGATCGCCGTCATCAACCAGAAGGGCGGAGTGGGAAAGTCGACGACCGTGGTGAACCTTGCGGCCTATCTGGGCGAGGGGAGGAAGAAGGTTCTCGTCATCGACTTTGACCCGCAGGGAAACGCGTCGAGCGGCTTTGGGGTCGAGAAGGAGGGTCTCGAGCACGACATCTATGACGTGATCCTTCACGGCTACCCCATGGAGGACGCGATTCTCCCCACCTGCCAGAAGGGCGTCTACATAGTCCCCGCGACCATACAGCTCGCAACGGCTGAGATCGAGCTTGTCTCCGAGATGTCTCGTGAGACGTTCCTCAAGGAGGTCGTGGCCAAGGTCAGGGACGACTTTGACTACGTCTTCATCGACTGCCCGCCATCGCTGGGGCTCCTCACCATCAACGCCCTCGTGGCCGCCACCTCGCTCATGATTCCCATCCAGTGCGAGTACTACGCCCTCGAGGGCGTGGCAAAGCTCCTCGAGTCCATGCAGATGGTGAAGCGCCGCATGAACCCGGAGCTGGAGATCTTTGGTGTGGTCATGACTATGTTCGACAGCCGCACGACCCTGTCCAAGCAGGTGGTGGACGAGGTGAGGAACTACTTTGGGAACAAGGTCTTCAAGACGGTGATTCCGCGCAACGTGAAGATTTCGGAGTCGCCGAGTCACGGGCTGCCCATAAACCAGTACGCGCGGGTGAGCAAGGGCGCCCTCGCGTACGCGAAGCTCGCGAAGGAGGTCGTCGCCCGTGGCTAAGAAGTCGGGCCTGGGCAGGGGCCTCGGCCTTCTCGTGGGCGAGGCGGACGCCGAGACGGCGGGCATGAGGCCGGACACGGTCCTGCCGATCAAGGACATCCATCCCAACAAGGGACAGCCGAGAAAGACGTTCGACGCGGACGAGCTCGCCGAGCTGGCGGACTCCATCAGGCAGCACGGCGTCCTCCAGCCCCTTCTCGTGCGCAGGAAGGGCAGCGGATACGAGATCGTGGCGGGCGAGCGCCGCTACCAGGCTGCGCGCGCGGCCGGCCTGGACGAGGTGCCGGTGGTCGTCCGCGAGATATCCGACGATGACGTGCTCGAGCTTGCGCTCATCGAGAACCTCCAGCGCTCCGACCTCACGCCCCTCGAGGAGGCGCGCGGCTATCGGCAGCTCATCGACGAGAAGGGGCTGACGCAGGAGGCGCTCGCAGGGATACTCTCCAAGTCACGCTCCGCGATAACCAACACGCTGCGGCTCCTCGACCTTCCCGAGGAGGTGCAGGAGATGGTGGAGGACGGGCGGATCACCGCGGGGCACGCCCGCGCCGTCCTCGCCGTGCCGAGCGTGGACGGAAGGGTCGCTCTTGCCCGAAAGGTGGCGGCGGAGCATCTCTCGGTCCGAGAGACGGAACGTCTCGCACCGCTGTTTTCTGTCAGCCAGGACGCCGAGACAAGACGCCGCGCGCCTCAGTCCCAGTGCTTCAAGCGCGCCGCACGGCAGATGAGGCTCGCGCTGGACACGAACGTGCGCGTCAAGAACGTGCGCGGCAAGAACAGGATAGAGATCGAGTTTGGCACGGAGGAGGAGCTCGGCCGCATCGTCGATCTTCTCGCCGGGCCCGGGACGTGGTCGTGATGGCGAAGATTAGGACGTATGTCGCGGCGGGTGCCGTCCTCACCGCCGCGACGCTGATGCTCTATCGGTTTGGTCTCTCCGAGGACGCGCGCGAGCAGCTTCGCGGCGCGGCGCGGAGCGTGCGGGACGCGTACGGGAGGGTCGAGGACGTCCTCTCTTCCGGAGGCTCCGCGCGCGTGCGCCCGGAGGACCTTCCCAACCGCCGTGCCAGCGAAGCCCAGTGGGAGGCGCTCGGTCTGTAGGGCGTCTTGCCCGAACGGCGCGCGGCGGCATAACACGCACAGTCCGATTAAATTCCATATATCCGCAGATGGAAATTTGAGAAAAGTCGAACTATGCGTGTTACGTAGGAACGACCCCGGCGAGCAGGGGCTGCTTGCCGGGGTCGAACTCGTGTGGGACGTGGGTCTCGCGCGCCGCTACCGCCCGCGCAGCGCGCGCTGCTTGAGCTGGCCGCAGGCGGCGTCGATGTCGCTGCCGCGGGAGTTTCTCACCGTGGCCTCCACGCCCACGGAGGCGAGGCGGCGGACGAAGTCCTGCGCGCGGAGGTCCGTGGACGGGCGGAACTTGGAGCCATCAACCTCGTTGAGCTGGATGAGGTTGACGTGCGCGAGCGTGCCCTCGCAGAAGTCGCAGAGGGCCTGGAGCTCGTTGTCCGTGTCGTTGACGCCGCCGATGAGGGCGTACTCGTATGTGGGGCGCCGCCCGGTCTTGTTGACGTACTCTCCCATGGCGTTGTAGAGGTTGATGAGGGAGTACTTGCGCACGCCCGGCATGAGGGCGTTTCTCGTCCGCTGGACGGCGGAGTGGAGAGAGACGGCGAGGGTGAACTGCTCGGGCTCGTTTGCGAACCTCATGATCTGGGGGATGACGCCGCAGGTGGAGACCGTGAGGTGACGCGCGCCGATTCCCGCGCCCTCGGGCGAGTTGAGCCTCCTCAGGGCGGCGAGCGTGGCGTCGTAGTTCATGAAGGGCTCGCCCTGGCCCATGAGGACGACGCTCGTGACGCGGGCGTTGAAGTCGTCGCGGACGTGCATGACCTGCTCGTAGATCTCCGACTCGGTGAGCGAGCGGGTGAGGCCCGCCGCGCCGGTGGCGCAGAAGGCGCAGCCCATGGCGCACCCGGCCTGCGTGGACGCGCAGACGGAGAGGCGGTTGCCGCCGGGCATGCCCACGCACTCGACGGCCACGCCGTCCGGGTAGCGCAGGAGGTACTTGCGGCTGCCGTCGAGGGAGACCTGTCGGGCGACCTCCTCCACGCCGCCCAGCGTGACGCGCTTCGCGAGCTCCTCGCGCAGAGACTTGGGCACGTTGGTCATCTCGTCGAACGACCGCGCGTTCTTCTCCCAGACCCACTCCTCGACCTGCTTGGCCCTGAACTTGGGCTGGCCGAGCTCGGAGAGGAGCTCCATGAGCTCCCCGCGCGTGAGCGTGTGGAGGTCGCGCTTCTCGGTGCTGTCAGATGCCATGTCGTCTCCCGGATTCGTGGGCGGTCTGGTGGAGTATCCTCATGTGCGGGAAACCCCAAGAAGAGTCTAGCGTACGGGCCGCGCCCACCTGAGGAGCTTTGATGGACAGAGAAGAGTTGCTGAGCAAGCGTGTCGCCGTGGTGTGCGGCGGCTGGTCGGACGAGCGGGAGGTCTCGCTCTCGTCCGGAGAGGAGTGCCGGGCGGCGCTTCTCGAGGCGGGCTTCGCCAAGGTGGACCTGATCGACCTCGCCGCGCGCGACTTCCTCGCGCGCCTGCTCGAGGGGGGCTACGATGTGGTCTTCCCGGCCCTGCACGGCAGGTACGGCGAGGACGGCTGCATACAGGGCTTCCTCGAGATCCTTCACATCCCCTACTGCTTCTCGGGCGTCTCCGCCTCGGCGGTGGGCACTGAGAAGGAGGTCTCCAAGGCCGTCTACGCCGCCGCGGGCATTCGCGCGCCGCGGGGGGTGGACCTCGCCGCCGGAACCGTCCTGAGCGACGACCAGGCCGACGCCCTCGTGGCCGAGCTGGGACTGCCGATCTTTGTCAAGCCGGCCGCCAACGGGTCCTCGTACGGCGTCACGCGCGTGACCGAGGCGTCAGCGCTGAACGAGGCCATCGCCCGTGCGGGCGAGGGCGACGGGCGCGTGCTCGTGGAGGAGTGCGTCGAGGGCATGGAGATAACGGTGCCCGTCATAGGCAACAACGAGCTCCGCGCCCTCCCGGTGGTGGAAATCGTCACCGGGGCCGAGTTCTACGACCTCAAGGTCAAGTACGAGCCCTCCGCCATGCACCACGTCATCCCGGCACGCCTGGAGCCCGGCGTCTACGCGAGGGCCCAGGAGATCGCGCTGCGCGCTCACCGCGCGCTCGGGTGCCGCGGCTGCTCGCGCAGCGACTTCATCGTCACTGCCGCGGGGGAGCCGGTCATCCTGGAGACCAACACCATCCCGGGCATGACCGCGCAGAGCCTCCTGCCGGACTCCGCGCGCCACGGCGGCATCGAGTTTCCCGAGCTCTGCGCGCGGTTCGTCGAGCTCGCCCTCGAGCCGAGGGAAGGGCGCGGCTAGGGCATGGGACTCAACGAAACCCGCGTCCTCGCCGACCTCATCCTGCCGGGAACGCCCGAGGAGGTCCGCGCACGGTACCTGACGCTCGCCGAGCGCGCGGCGCGAGCGGACCATGGCCCGCTCGCGGACGGCGTGGTGGTCCTCGACACCGAGACAACGGGCCTCTCCTTCAAGGACTGCTCCCTCATAGAGATCTCCGCCGCCCGGCTCGAGGACCGAGAGGTGGTCGAGCGCTTCGAGACCTTCGTCCATCCCGCGGGCCCCATCCCGCCCGAGATACAGCGCCTCACGGGCATCACCAACGCGGACGTGGCGGACGCACCCTCCGCGCGCGACGCCGTGGCCGCGCTCGCCGAGTTCGTGGGCGGCGCCCCTGTGCTCGCGCACAACGCCACCTTCGACAGGACCTTCGTCGAGGCCGTGCCGGGAGGCGCCGAGGTGTCCGACACCTGGATAGACACGCTCTCCCTCTCCCGCGTGGCGCTCCCGCGGCTCTCGACGCACCGGCTGGCGGACATGGCGGCCGCCTTCGGGTGCGCCTCGGTGACGCACCGCGCCGGAGACGACGTCGACGCCCTCTGCGGCCTGTGGGGGATTCTCCTCACGGCCCTCTCCGACCTCCCGTCCGGCCTGCTCGCGCTCCTGTCCTCCATGCACGAGGAGGTCACCTGGCCCCTGAGGCCCATCTTCTCCTACCTGGGGTCCGCCGGCGACGTCACGCCCGGGCCCTTCTCGCTCAAGGCGGTGAGGGCTTCCCTCACGCGGGACGCTCGCGGCGAGCAGCGCGCCGACGCCGCCGAGCTCGACGGCACCTCCGCCCCCTCCCGGGAAGAGGTCGAGGCGGGCTTCGCGCCGGGCGGGGTGGTGTCGCGCATGTACGAGCGCGCCGAGCGGCGACCGGAGCAGATTGCCATGGCGCTCGAGGTGACCGACGCCCTCACCACCTCCACGCACCGCGCCATAGAGGCGGGGACCGGCGTGGGCAAGTCCATCGCCTACCTGCTTCCCGCGGCGCTCTTTGCGAGGAGGAACGGCGTCACCGTGGGCGTTGCTACCAAGACGAACGCCCTCACGGACCAGCTCGTCTCCCACGAGCTGCCCGCGCTTGCGGCCGCGCTTCCCGGCGGGCTCACGTTCACGAGCCTCAAGGGGTACGACCACTACCCCTGCCTGCACCGCCTCGACCGCGCCGCGGCCGAGGAGCTCCCGCTCGCCGCCGTCCCCCACGACGGCCGCTCCGACAACGCCGTGGCGTGCGACATGCTCACGGCTATAGCGGTCACCTACGCGTACGCGTGCCAGTCACCGGACGGTGACGTCGACGCCCTGGGCATCCGCTGGCGCTACGTCCCCCGCCAGATGCTCACGACCTCGCCCGCCGAGTGCCTGCGGGCGAGGTGCCCCTACTTCCCCAACGAGTGCCCCCTGCACGGGGCGCGCCGCCGCGCCGCCTGCGCGGACGTGGTGGTGACCAACCACTCCCTGCTCCTGCGCAACGTGGAGTCCGAGGGCAAGATCTTGCCGCCCGTGCGCCACTGGGTGGTGGACGAGGCCCACGGATTCGAGGCCGAGGCGCGGCGCCAGTGGGCGGTCGAGGTCTCCGGCGAGGAGGCCCGCGCCGCCTTCGAGCTCCTCGGGGGCACGGGCTCGGGCGTCCTGCGCAACCTCATGGTGCAGGTCATGCCGCTCGACGGCTCCACGCTCCTCACGGGGCTCCTGGCCAAGGCGTCGGCAACGGTCTCCCGCGCCTCCGTCTGCGTGGCCGACCTCTTTGTCGCGGTGCACGAGCTCGGCTCCGTCGCGCGAGGCGACGGGGGCTACGACACGCTCACGCTCTGGCTCGGCGAGGAGACGAGAAGAACGCCCGAGTGGGGGGCGGTAGCCGACGCGGGGAGCTCCGCCGCGGACGTGCTCGACCAGGCCGTGCGCCAGCTCGCCGACGCGGGCGAGGCCCTCTCGCAGGAGGCCCCGCAGCTCGCGAGCGACCTGGCGGAGTCCACGCGCTTCCTGAGGGACCTCCTCTCCGGCATCCGCCTCATCTGCGAGGGGACGGACCCCTCGTACGTCTACTCGGCGCAGCTCTCCCGCTCCCGCAGGAGGATCGCCTCCGAGAGGCTCGTCGCCGAGAAGATCGACGTGGGCGCGGACCTCGCCGAGCGCTGGCTCCCCGAGATGGAGAGCGTCGTCTTCACCTCGGCGACCATAGCCGTGGGCGACGACTTCTCCCACTTCGACCATGCCGTGGGCCTGGACGCGCTGGGCGCGGGCACGCACCGCGACGTGCGCCTGGAGTCGAGCTTCGACTTCGACTCCCACATGTCCGTCATCGTTGCGCGCGACCTCCCGGCGCCCAGCGACCGCTCCTACCTACCCGCGCTCGCGGACCTGCTGTACGACGTGCACGTGTCCATGGGAGGGTCGGTCCTCACGCTCTTCACCAACAGGAGGGACATGGAGCGGACCTACGAGGCCCTGCGCCCGCGCCTCGCCGCCGCGGGGCTGGACGTGGCCTGCCAGGAGCGCGGCAGCTCTCCGCGGAGGCTCCGCCAGCGCTTCCTCGAGGACCGCGAGCTCTCGCTCATGGCGCTGCGCTCCTTCTGGGAGGGCTTCGACGCCACGGGGGACACGCTCAGGTGCGTGGTCATCCCCAAGCTGCCCTTCGCGAGCCCCAACGACCCCCTCGTGCGCGAGCGCGACCTGCGCGAGGACCGCGCGTGGTGGAGGTACTCGCTTCCCGAGGCGGTCATCTCCGTCAAGCAGGCCGCCGGGCGCCTCATTCGCTCGTCTACCGACACCGGGGTGCTCGTGCTCGCGGACTCGCGCCTCACCACCAAGGGCTACGGGCGGCTCTTCATCGGGTCGCTCCCCTCGGGCAGCGTCACCAGGCTCGAGTCCGCCAACGTGGGCAGGTTCATCGGGATGTGGCGAGCGGGGCACGAGTAGCGCGGCCCCGCGGGTCTTACCGCCCGGCGAGAAGTGCGGCCGCGTAGGCGCGCACGCGCTCCGCGAGCTCGGGGTCGTCCGTCGTGGCGGCCCCGCCGCACGCGGCGAGCATGCGCACGAGCCAGTCTCCGCCATAGTAGGCCACGCGCGCCCGCATGAGGCCGTCCTCCCCGCGCCCCTCCACGGTGAGGCCGTGCCAGGGGAGGAGGGTCAGGAAGCGCTCGTCCGCAAACGTCACCCTCACCTCGCGCGCGCCGCCGGGGGCTCCGTCCTCCTCGCCCGCGCACGTCCCGGGCGCGGGCGCGGGCGCGGCGCCGGACATCCTGTCGAGCCTGAAGGTCCTCTCGCCCCTGCGGTCGAGGTCCCAGGCGTCCAGGTACCACGAGTCCTCCTCGCTGCGGAGGCCTCGCGGCAGGACCGTTCTTCTCGCCTCCGCGCCGTCTGCGGCGCCGCGATAGCGGAAGGTCAGGGCGCGCCGCTCGTAGATGGCGGTCGCGCAGGCCGCGAGCTCCTCGCCGGAGGGCGCCGTCCCGGCGCCGAGGAGCCTCTCCACCTGTCGCTCGTCCACGGGGGAGGAGAAGAGGGCCGCCTCCACGGCCTCCCGCGCGGGGTCGTCCCTCCCCACGCCTATCCTGTCCAGCGCGGCGGCGAGCGCCAGGGCCTCTGCCCGCGTGAGCCTCACCGCGCGACCCCTCATCCCCTCGTCGCGCAGGAGGGAGACCTCGTCCTCCCCGTCCTCGACGAGGGGCAGCCCGGCGTCGTCTCCCACGCTCGAGCTCATGACAAGGGAGAGGAGCTTCCGGGCGCGCTCCACGGAGACGCCCAGCCGAGCGGAGACGGCCTCGACGGAGAGGGCGTCGCCCGCCTCGCTCAGGCTGGAGACAAGGGCGACGAGCTCGCGCGACTCGTCGAGCGCCCCGTGGCGCCCGGCTCCCGTGCGGCTACGAGGCATGCGCTACCACCCCCTCCAGGAGCTCGCGCGCGGCTCTCACGAGCTCCTCGGGCGCCACGGGCTCGATGCCCTGCGCCACCGCCCAGCTCGCCGCCGCTGCCATGTCGCTCGCGTCGACCTCCCAGAAGAGCGCGCCTTCCCGCTCCGAGAAAGCGCCGCGGCCGCCCGCGGCGCGCCGCAGGTCCGCCTCCCGCTCGCGGGGCACCCTGAAGGAGGCGGTCCCCGTGGGCTCCCCCAGCTGGAACGGCAGTCGCCTCCAAGAGGCCGCGGAGAAGTCCTCCGGCACGCAGACGGCAACGTCCTCGAGCACTCTCGCCCGGGACACGCGGTCCATCCGATAGGTGCGGACGTCCTCTCCCGCGGCGCCCTCGTCGAGGCGCGCGGCCACGAGGTACGTCGCGCCACGCAGGCCGAAGGTCCCGTAGGGCGCCAGGAGCCTCTCCGAGGTCCTCCCGGCGGCGTCCGTGTAGGTGACGGAGAGGGCCCGCCCCCGCACGAGGGCGTCTCTCGCGGCGGCCTCCGCGCGCGACTCCTTCCTCGCCGCCCCCGTCCCGAGCGCGGTGGGGTAGGCGAAGGTGCGGGTGAGCTTTGCCAGCGCGAACCTCAGGTCTTCCGCCAGGGGGAACTCCGGGTCCTCAAGCAGGGGTTGACATGCGATTTCGAGGACGGCGGCCTCGGCGGGCCCCATGTCGAGCTCGCCGGCGAATGAGCTGCCCTCGTCCGCCGCCCACGTGGCCTCCGTGCCACGGGGCCCCTCGCACACGCGTATGCCGCACGCGGCGAGAAGAACGCGGTCGCGCGAGAAGGCGCGCCTGAAGCTGTCAGCGGAGAGCTCGGGGTAGAAGCGCCGCGCGACCTCGGACGAGGGCAGCGGCCCGGGCGCGTTCATGAACGCGAGCGCCAGGGAGCAGATCCTGCGCGCCCGGTCGTCGTCCTTCGTGATCCTCATGGTGGGTGCCCCCTCTCCCGTGCCGTCCCTCCCAGGGTCTTGGTCCCGCTCACCCCGGATGGCGGGGCATCTGCGTCTTTTTTACCGAGCGCAGGGGACAAGACGTATACTCTCTAAATTGTATGCACATCAAACGAAGGCCCGCGAGACTCTTCAAAAGGACGCCACCATGGCCATGACACACGACTACCTCGACTTTCTCAACCAGAGGGTCGGCATCGCCCCCGCCAACAGCCAGGAGGAGCTGCAGGCAGCCGAGACCATAGCCGCCCTCATGGCGCAGCACAACGTCGAGCCGAGCATCGAGGAGTTCGACGCCCCCGCCGTCTCCGGCCTGGCCCGGGCCATCCTCGCGATCGTCATGTTCCTCGGCGTGCTCGTCTCCGGCTTCGGCGTCATTGCCCTCACGCTGGTGGGCTTCGTCCTCGCGGCGATCCCGGCCGCGCTGGCGGTCATGAGGCTCTTCGGCCGCGAGCCGTCCCTCTCGCTCGGCCCGCAGGCGCGCAGCCAAAACGTGGTCGCCGTGCACCGCGCCACCGGCCCGCTCGTCACCAAGGGGAGCCGCCGCATCGTGGTGATCGCGCACTACGACACCCCGCGCGAGAGCTTCCTGTACACCTCTCCCGTGGCGCCCTACGTCCCGCTCATCGTCAAGGCGTCCGCGCCCTGCTCCTATGCCGTTGCCGTGTGCGCCCTCCTGCAGGTCATGGGCTTCATCCCGGCGCCCGCCCGCATCGTCCTCTGGGTCCTGGGCATCATCGCCTCGGTCCCGGGCCTCGTGCTCGCGGCCGGCGCCATTCACGAGCGCATGTCCTCCTGCACGCTGGGCGCCAATGACAACAAGTCCGGCGTCGCCGCCCTTCTCGGCGTGATGGAGAACGTCCGCCCGAGCGGTCTCGTCCCGACCCCGCGCGAGCCCGAGCAGTCCCGCGACATCGACGAGGTCGATGCCGCGGACGAGGCCGAAGCGTCCGACGAGGCCCCCGCGTCCGAGGAGGTCCCCGCGGCGCCCGCGCCCGTCGAGGTGGTCGGCGTGCGTCACGGCGAGGAGGTCCTGAGGGAGCTCCAGATTCTCCCGGAGACCTGCGAGATCGAGTACTACGTCCCCGCGCCCGCGCCCGCGCCCGCGACGTTCTCCCCGCGCCCCACGAGCCTCCCCGTCGTGGAGGCCCTGCTTCCGGTCGAGGACGAAACCGTTGCCGAGTCCGAGGAGTTCGTGGAGGAGACTGCCGGGAAGAACCCGCTCGAGGGCGCCCTCGAGTCCCTGAAGCGGTTTGCCCGCGGCGCCGTCGAGCACGTGCAGGAGCTCATCCGCTCGCGCACCGAGGCGTCGGACGAGCAGCCGGAGATCGCCCGCGGCGGGGCCGCCGCGGCCGCCGAGCGCGCGCACGAGATGGACCTCGACCCCGAGCCCGTGCCGCTTGTCCCGCGCGAGTCCGCCGCCGAGCCGAAGCCCGAGCCCGCCGCCGAGGACGCTCCCGTCGTAGACCCCGAGACCACGGCGGAGATCGAGGCCGAGGTCGACAAGATCCTCTACGAGCCGGCTCCCGAGGAGGCCCCGGTGCCCGAGGAGTTCGACGCCCCCGAGATTCTCGAGGAGGCCGCGGAGGAGCTCTCCGAGGAGGCCCTGGACGAGGAGCCCGAGCCCGTGGCCGCGGAGGCCGCCGAGCCCGAGGCCGACAACGAGTCCGAGGAGGCCGCGGAGGCCGCGGAGGCCGCCGTCGAGGACGACCTCGACGAGCCCGAGCCCTCGGCGACCGCTCCCATGGCGGCGGTCTCCCGGGACGAGCAGGAGGAGCCCGAGGCGGAGGGCACGCTCCCGATGGAGCCCGTCTCTGCCCCCGAGGTCTCCCGCGAGGACCTCATGTCCACCGGGCGCTTCTCGATCGTCATGGACGACGAGGCCCGCGGCGTGGGCCCGAAGGACTCCTCCGGTCTCACCGCCATAGACGAGAGCTCCCTCGACATCGATCGCCCCGCCCCCGCCCGCCCGCGCCCGGAGGCCCCCGAGGACCCCGAGTGGGGGAAGGCCTCCTTCCGCCCGAGCGTCACCAACGTCGCCCGCAGGGCCTCCCTCTTTGACCTCCCCGACCCGCTCGAGAACGAGGCCGACCCGTTTGGCGACCCGTCCGCGACGAGGGTTTCCGCAAGGAGGACCACCGCCGCTGCGGCCAGGCGCCCCTCCGTCTCCACCGAGGAGCCCAAGGCGGCTCCCGGGGTCAGCAGCCCCCAGCCCATCGAGACGCTCTCCTCCGAGCACGCGAAGTCGCGCGCCGGCGGCCTCATGGGCAGGCTCAAGGGCATGTTCTCCGGCAAGGGCGGCTCCGACGAGAGCTGGCTCGGCTCCGATGACTCCCCCGACGGCGACGACAAGGTCTGGCGCGGCGGCGCCGCCACGCGCAGCGGCCTGCGCCTCGTGGGCGAGGACGAGGGAGCCCCGAGCGAGGAGGAGCTCCGCGAGGCCGCGCTCGCCCTCGGCGACGACGCGCTCGTGGCGCACGACATCTGGTTCGTGGCCCTGGGCGGCTCCTCCCTCGACCACGCCGGCATGCGCTCCTTCCTGGCCGAGCACCGCAGCGAGATTCGCGGCAGCTTCGTCATCAACCTCGACTGCGTCGGGGCGGGCGAGCTCACGCTCCTCACGCACGAGGGCGTCGACGTCAAGCGCCGCGCCGACCGCCGCCTGGGCAGGATCCTCACCAACGTCGCCCGCGACGTGCACGTGGAGCTGGGGCAGAGGGACTTCAGCTGGACGTCCACCGACGCCTGGGTCGCCATGAGGTCGTCCCTGAGGGCGCTCACGATCATGGGCGTGGACGAGAACGGCCTCCCCGCCCTCTCCCACACCCCGATGGATGCCCCCGAGAACGTGAGCGGGGACCAGACGGCCCTGGTGGCCGAGATGGTCACCGAGGCCATCCGCCGCTCGTAGGGCTCCCCGACAAGACGACAGCCGGCCCCGCGCGCCCCTCTCGGCGCGCGGGGCCGGCTCTGTCTCGGGAACCGTGCGTCTGTGCTGGGTTGGCCGCGCCGGCCGTCCGAGATGCCCTACGCGCGTGGCGCCGGTCTCACCCCCAGTGCGGCGCGGACCCTGCGTCCTGCGGCGACGCCGGCCAGGAGCTTGGCCGCGTCGGGCCCAACGAACGGGACTACGGCCATGAGGAGCGCCGCTGTGGGGGAGACCCCCATGACGAGGCAGAGCTGGGCGGTTCCCACCGCGTAGACGGCAAGAAGGGAGAGCGCGGCGCCAAGGTAGTCTCGCGCGATTTGGGGGAGAGACCCCGCGCGCCGGACGGCCCCGGCCGTCGCCGTCCCCACGAGAAAGCCCCAGAGGTAGCCGCCCGTTGGGCCGAGCAAGTGCGCCGCACCTCCGCTCAGGCCGGAGAAGACCGGAAGCCCGAGGGACCCGAGGACGAGGTAGCACGCCACCGCGAGGAGCGCGCCTCTGCCTCCCAGGGCAACCGGGAGCATGGCCACCACGAGCGTCTGCAGGGTGAAGGGCACGAGGCCCAGGGGCAGCGTGACGCACGCCGAGACGGCGAGAAGCGCGACGGCCACCCCGCATCGAGCGACCTGCCTGGAATCCATGGGCCTCTCCTTCAGGTCTTCTGACCGGGGAACGTCATGAAGCGACCATGCGATTATAGGGGCTTTGCGTAAGAGCGCGCCGCGCGCCGTCTGTGTGTTAGAATGCTCTCGCACGCGGGCATCGCCAAGTGGTAAGGCATCAGCTTCCCAAGCTGACATTCGCGGGTTCGAGTCCCGTTGCCCGCTCCAGGACGTGCCAGGGCCCCGAAAGGGGCCCTTTCCATGACGTGGCGCCTGACGCGCCGGACAAACCCCGAAAGGAGGAGCGCCTTGGCCTCCCTCCCCATGACAGACGAGGAGTGCCGCCTCGCCACCGAGGCCCTCTCCGAGCAGATAGACCTCTACGCCAACCTCCTGGTGCGAAAGGGCGTCTCCCTCCAGGAGGGGCAGGAGCTCGTCGTCCAGGCTCCCGTGGAGGCGGCCGACTTCGTCCGCCGCGTGGCGCGCTGCGCCTATCGCGCGGGCGCCGGTCACGTGACCGTCATATGGCACGACGATGCCCTGAGCCGCCTCACGTACGAGAGCTGCGATCTCGCCTACTTCGAGGTCACCCCGTCGTGGCAGGTGGAGCAGCTCAACTCGCTCGCCGAGGCAGGCGCGGCGTTCCTGTTCCTCGAGGGGTCGGACCCGGGACACCTCCGCGGGATCGACCCCGCCAAGCCTGCCGCTGCCGCCAGGGCCCGCAACACCCAGTGCCGCGCCTATCGCGACGGCATGGACTTCGGGATTAACGCGTGGTGCATCGCGGGCGTCCCCGTGGGGGCGTGGGCGCGCGAGGTGTTTCCCGACGCCTCTTCCGCGGAGGCGCTCTACCGCCTGTGGGTCCTCATCCTCGAGGTATCCCGCGCGGACGGCGAGGACCCCGCAAGCTCCTGGGAGACGCACAACGCATCCTTCGTGAAGACCAAGCGCTTCCTCAACACGCACCGCTTCGACGCGCTGCGCTACGAGTCCTCCAACGGAACCAATCTCATCGTGGGCCTGCCCGAGGGCCACGTGTGGGACGGCGGCGCCGCCCACACCCGCGAGGGCGTGACCTTCTTCCCCAACATCCCCACCGAGGAGGTCTTCACCTCTCCGGACCGCGGGCGCGCGGAGGGCGTCGTGCACTCGAGCCTCCCGCTCGTCCGCTCCGGCCAGGTCGTCCGCGACTTCTGGCTGCGCTTCGAGGGCGGTCGCGTGGTCGACTTTGGCGCCGAGCAGGGCTACGAGGTCCTGCGTCACATCGTCGAGACCGACGAGGGGTCGCACCGCCTGGGCGAGGTCGCCCTCGTGTCCAAGAACACGCCCATCCGCCAGAGCGAGACCCTCTTCTTCGACACGCTCTACGACGAGAACGCGAGCTGCCACCTCGCTCTGGGCATGGGCTTCCCCGAGTGCCTCGAGGGAGGCGTCAACCTCTCTAAGGACGAGCTCCTCGCGCGCGGCGTTAACCAGAGCAGCACCCACGTGGACTTCATGATCGGCTCGGACGACCTCAACGTCTACGGCGTCTCCGCGGACGGGGCCGAGACGCCCGTCTTCGTGAACGGCCAGTGGGCGTGGGAGTAGCGTGCTAGAATCTACCTCACGCGCCGTTAGCTCAGCTGGTAGAGCAGGGGACTTTTAATCCCAAGGTCCAGGGTTCGAGACCCTGACGGCGCACCACCGCATATGCTTGGGGCCGGACGTGCTATTTGGCGTCCGGCCCTCATTTTGTCGACCAAGTTGGCGAACAACGACCACCTTTTCGACCAAGTCGACCAAATATGGTCGGTCCAGTGCCCCCGACGGGCGCCTCGGCCAACGTTCAGCCGACGCGCACGACCTCGTGGATGCCGGCCTCCTTGAGAATCTCCACGTCTTCGTCAGTCGCGCCCGTGTCCGCCGCCTGGGGGGACGGCATGAACGAGGTCACGGTCAGGGGGATCGATAAGGGGGCGGGCACTTTTGCACGCTGACGTGCAAAGGGGACAGGCACTTTTGCACGCTCGGAAAGGAGAGAGCGCATGATGCTCAAGGAACTTCGCGAGAGGGTGTACGAGGCAAACATGGGCCTGCCCAGACACGGCCTCGTCGTCTTCACCTGAGGCAACGCTTCGGAGCTCGACCGCGAGAGCGGGCTCTCTGTGATCAAGTCCTTCGGCGTGGACCACGAGGACCTCACTCTCGCGTCCATGCTCGTGTGCGACCTGGACGGCGGGGTCGTCGAGGGCGGCCTCAACCCGTCCTCCGAGACCGCCACCCACGCCTACCTCTATCAGAAGTGGGGCGACAAGATCGGCGGCGTGGTGCACACCCACTCCCCTGGGCGTCTCCTGGGCGCAGGCGGGCCGCGACGTGCCCGCCTACGGTACCACCCACGCCGACTACTTCTACGGTTCCGTGCCCTGCACGCGCGGCCTCACGGAGGAGGAGATCGAGGAGGCCTACGAGCTCAACACCGGCAAGGTGATCTACGAGGGCTTCACCGAGAGAGGCATCGACCCTGTGGTCGTGCCCACGGTGCTCGTGCGCAACCACGGACCCTTCTCCTGGGGCAAGGACGCCGCCCAGGCGGCCTACCACGCCGTGGTGCTCGAGGAGGTTGCCAAGACGGCCACGCGCACCGAGGCCCTTACCTCCGGAACGGAGCCCGCGCCGCGGTACCTTCAGGACAAGCACTACATGCGCAAGCACGGCCTCAACGCAGATTACGGCAAGGGCGAGGCGCACTAAGCCCGTCCTTCTCTGCAATACTTAGGACGTGCGGCGCGAGGCGCCGTGAAACATGAAAAGGAGGGGGTACACATGAAGTTCTTCATCGACACCGCCGACCTCGACGAGATTCGCGAGGCAGCGAGCTGGGGAGTCCTCTCCGGCGTCACCACCAACCCGAGCCTCTACGCCAAGACCGGCGGCAAGCTCGCGGACTTCGAGCCGCACATGGTCAAGATCTGCGAGATCTGCGAGGGCCTGCCCGTCTCGGCCGAGTCCACCGCCACCACCACCGAGGAGATGATCGCCGAGGGCCGCAGGCTCGCCGCCCTGGCCCCCAACATCGTGGTCAAGCTCCCCATCTGCGAGGCCTCCCTGCCCGCGACGCACCAGCTCGCCGCCGAGGGCATCCGCGTCAACATGACGCTCATCTTCTCCGCGCCGCAGGCCCTCATGGCCGCGCGCGCCGGCGCCCGCTACATCAGCCCGTTCGTCGGCCGCTTCGATGACATCGGCGACGAGGGCCTCGACCACCTCGCCGAGATGGTCACCGCCGTCAAGAACTACACCTACGGCTACTGGGACGAGGAGGGCGGCCCGGAGATCATCACCGCCTCCGTGCGCACCCCGCACCACGTCACCCAGGCCGCGCTCATGGGCGCCGACATCGCCACCGTGCCCTTCGGCGCGCTCAAGAAGTGCGTCAAGCACCCGCTGACCGACCAGGGCCTCGCCTCCTTCGAGGCGGACTGGGCGAAAGTTGTTGCCTCCCAGTAGGACTTGAGGAATCATCGTTGGCGGGGCCTCGGCCCCGCCCTTATCACACGGACAGGGGGTTTGCATGACTGACGTTGAGCTCAGGCGCGTTGCCAACGAGATCCGCAAGGGGATCGTCGTGGGCACCCACGCGGCCAAGTCCGGCCACCCGGGAGGCTCGCTCTCCGCGGCTGACATCTTCGCCTACCTCTACTTCGAGGAGATGAACGTGGATCCGGCCGACCCGCGCAAGGCCGACCGCGACCGCTTCGTCCTCTCCAAGGGCCACACGGCCCCGGGCCTCTACGCGGCTCTCGCCGAGCGCGGGTTCTTCCCCAGGGAGGACCTCGAGACCCTGCGCCACATTGGCTCCCACCTGCAGGGCCACCCCAACATGAACGACACGCCGGGCGTGGACATGTCCACGGGCTCCCTCGGCCAGGGCATCTCGGCGGCCGTGGGCATGGCGCTCGCCGCCAAGCACTGGGGCGACGCGTACCGCACGTACTGCCTGCTCGGCGACGGCGAGATCGAGGAGGGCCAGGTCTGGGAGGCCGCGATGTTCGCCGGCAACCACGGCCTCGACAACCTCGTCCTCATCGTGGACCACAACGGCCTGCAGATCGACGGCACCATCGAGGAGGTCAACTCCGCGATGCCCATCGCCGACAAGTTCCGCGCCTTCAAGTTCCACGTCATCGAGCTCGCCGACGGCAACGACATGGCGCAGATCCGCGCCGCGTTTGCCGCCGCGCGCGAGGTCAAGGGCCAGCCGGTGTGCATCGTGGCCGAGACCGTGAAGGGCAAGGGCGTCTCGTTCATGGAGAACCAGGTGGGCTGGCACGGCAAGGCACCCGACGACGCGCAGTTCGAGCAGGCCATGGCCGAGCTCGAGGCTGCCGGGAAGGAGCTCTAATGGCTGACGTCAAGAAGGTCGCCACGCGCCAGAGCTACGGCGAGGCGCTCGTGGAGCTCGGCGCCGAGCACGACGACTTCGTCGTCTTTGACGCGGACCTCGCCGCCGCCACGCAGACCGGCAAGTTCAAGGCCGCCTACCCGGAGCGCTTCTTCGACGCGGGCATCGCCGAGCAGAACGTGATGGGCCTCGCCGCAGGCGTCGCCGCCACGGGTCGCGTGGCCTTTGCGAGCAGCTTTGCCATGTTCGCGGCCGGCCGCGCCTTCGATCAGGTGCGCAACTCCATCGGCTACCCGCACCTCAACGTGAAGATCGGCGCCACGCACGCCGGCATCTCCGTGGGCGAGGACGGCGCCACCCACCAGTGCAACGAGGACATCGCCCTCATGCGCACCATCCCGGGCATGACCGTCATCGTGCCCGCGGACGACGTGGAGGCCAAGGCCGCCGTGCGCGCCGCCTACGAGTACGACGGCCCCGTCTACATGCGCTTCGGCCGCCTGGCCGTGCCGGTGTTCAACGACCCGGAGACCTACGAGTTCCAGCTGGGCAAGGGCATCGTCCTGCGCGAGGGCACCGACGTGACCGTCGTCGCCTGCGGCCTCATGGTCGCCGAGGCGCTCGCCGCCGCCGACGAGCTCGCCGAGAAGGGCGTCTCCGCCGAGGTCATCAACATCCACACCATCAAGCCGCTCGACGAGGAGCTCGTCCGCGCGAGCGCCGCGAAGACCGGCTACGTGGTCACCGCCGAGGAGCACTCCGTGATCGGCGGCCTGGGCGACGCCGTGCTGGCGGCCCTGGCCGAGAGCCCCGTGCCCACGCGCAAGCTCGGCGTGAACGACGTCTTCGGCGAGTCCGGACCCGCCGTGGACCTGCTCCACAAGTATAATCTCGATGCGGCCGGCATCGTTGCCGCGGTCGAAGGTCTTCTCGCAAAGTAGCTCGTCTTTGGTCGGCGCGCCCGGGCCCCACTCCCCGGGCGCGCCCCTTCGTCAGGGGGTCAGCATGCGTCTTGCCATCGGAAACGACCACTCCGCGCTCGCCATCAAGGCCGAGGTGGTGGAGCACCTGAGGGATCGCGGCGACGTCGAGCTCGTGGACGTGGGCACCAACAGCCCCGAGAGCTTCGACTACGCCATCAGCGGCTACCGCGTGGCGAGGCTCGTCGCCGACGGCGAGGTGGACGGCGGCATCCTCATCTGCGGCACCGGCGTGGGCATCAGCCTCGCGGCCAACAAGGTCGACGGCATCCGCGCCTGCGTGTGCTCCGAGCCCTACTCCGCCGAGCTCTCCAAGCGGCACAACAACACGAACATCATCTGCTTCGGCGCGCGCGTGGTGGGCCCCGAGGTCGCCAAGCAGATCGTCGACACCTGGATGGACGCCGAGTTCGAGGGCGGTCGCCACGCCCGCCGCGTTGGCCAGATCATGGAGATTCAGGACACCCAGCGCCTCGCCGCGGCCGAGCAGTAGGCCCCGCCTGGCTGCCCGCCCGGGCCCGCGTCCGCTACCAGAGCCGCGCGACGGCGTCGCTCGCGTCGGCGATGGCGTCGATCACGAGCCGACGGTCCTTCTCGCCCCCGCCGCGCGCCCAGCGCATGTACGCTGCGTGGCTCCCGTGCACCTGGTAGGTGAGGAGCACGTTGAAGCGCGCGTCCTGTGCGAGCCTGGCGTCGGTGCGCAGGAAGCGCCCGCGCAGCTCGCTCTCCACGGTCTCTATGAGCATGTGCTCCTGCCCGCGAGAGAAGAGCGCGTCGATCTCGTCCGCATGGGCCATGAACGACGAGAAGAGCGCGCAGGTGAACGCCCTTGTGTCCCCGAGCAGGTCGTTCGGCCGCTCGAGCCCGTCTATGATTTTGCGCACCAGGCTCTCCTGGAGCTCGGCGGAGAGGTCAAAGATGCTGTGATAGTGCAGGTAGAAGGTGGCCTTGCTCACCTCAGCCCGCTCGCAGAGCTCGCGGACCGAGACGCGCTCGAGCGGGCGGTCCCTCCGCATGTCGAGGAAGGCCTCGCGCAGGGCTCGCCGCGTCTTTGTGGTCCTGAGGTCCATGTCCTTGTCTCCTTGCGGAAATCGTCCAGTATTTGACCCCTGCGAGGAGCCGTCAATGGCGGCCGGCCCCTCCGGCACCTACATTGATGGTGGTCAATTACTAGACGATAGTACATAAACTGCCGGGAGGGGTCATGAGCACCTGGGACGACGTCGACCTGAACGCCTTCTATCGTGGCGAGGACCCCGAGTGCTGGCGCTGGATGGGGGCGCGGCCGGGAGCCGACGGGGTGGACTTTCGCGTCTTTGCGCCCGGCGCGCGCAACGTCTCTGTGCTCACGGGCGGCCGCGAGCTTCCCATGGCGCGCGCCCTCAACGGATGCTTCTTCGAGGCGCACGTCCCCGGCGCACGGGTGGGCGATGCCTACGAGTACCGCGTCCAGGGCGCGGACGGGAGCCGCCGGGACCACGCGGACCCGTTCGCGCTTGCCTCCGAGCTCAGGCCGCAGCATCGCTCCGTGGTGAGCGACGTCCTCTCCCACCCGGCTCGGTGCGTGACGGGGCGGGACGCATGCTTCGACAGGCCGATGAGCATCTACGAGGTCCACGCGGGCTCGTGGAGAAAGCCCGGCGGCGCCAACGCCGAGCCGGACGCGTGGTACACCTACGACGAGCTAGCCGACCGGCTGGTTCCCTACGTGCGCGAGCTGGGGTGCACGCACGTGGAGTTCCTGCCGCTCGCCGAGCACCCCTTTGACGGCTCGTGGGGCTACCAGGTGAGCGGGCCCTTCTCGCCCACGCGCCGCTACGGCGAGCGGGGGCAGCTCGTGGCCCTCGTGGACCGTCTGCACGAGGCCGGGGTCGGGACCATCCTGGACTTCGTGCCCGTGCACTTTGCCACGGACGCCTGGGCGCTCGCCAACTTCGACGGGACCGCGCTCTACGAGTACCCCAACGACGCCGTGGGCGTCTCCGAGTGGGGCAGCCACAACTTCATGCACTCGCGCGGGGAGGTGCGCAGCCTCCTGCTCTCCGCGGCGGACCTCTGGCTGGGCGTCTACGGGTTTGACGGGCTGCGCCTGGACGCGGTGAGCCGCATCGTCTACTGGCAGGGGGACGAGAGCCGCGGCGTCAACGGCATGGGAGTCGGCTTCCTGCGGACGTTCTGCGACGTGCTGCACGCGCGCCATCCCGGGTGCGTGCTCATAGCCGAGGACTCGAGCAGCTTTCCGGGCATCACGCGGCCCACGGCCGAGGGTGGGCTGGGCTTTGACTACAAGTGGGACCTCGGCTGGATGCACGACACGCTCTCGTACTTCCAGGCGCCCCCGGAGGAGCGCCGGAACGTTCCCGGGCGCCTCACGTTCTCGATGATGTACTACGGGGACGAGCGCTACCTGCTGCCCCTCAGCCACGACGAGGTGGTGCACGGCAAGGCCACGATCGCCCAGAAGATGAACGGAGGCTACGAGCGCAAGTTTCCCCAGGCCCGCGCGCTCTACCTCTACATGGTCGCGCATCCCGGCAAGACGCTCGACTTCATGGGCAACGAGTTCGCCCAGCTCCGCGAGTGGGACGAGACGCGCGAGCAGGACTGGTGCCTGCTGGACTTCCCGGTTCATGACGCGTTTCTGCGGTTTCGCCGCGAGCTGGGGGCGGCGTACCGCGCCCACCCCGCCCTGTGGGAGCGTGACTACGAGCGGGACGGCTTCACGTGGCTCGACTGCGAGCAGCGGGAGCCCTGCTGCTGGGCCATCCTGCGCAGCGGCGGAGGGGAGTGCGTGGCGGCGCTGCTCAACTTCGACGACGAGGCTCATGCGTATGAGGTTCCGCTCCCGGCGGAGCTCTCTGGCTGCGAGGTCGAGGTTCTTCTCGATACGGACTGGCAGCGCTTTGGCGGCTCGACGCCGGACGGCACCACGGTCTGCGCCGCGCGCGGCAAGATCCTCACGGCGGAGATCCCGCCTCTCTCCGGGATGCTCGTGCTCCTCGCGTGACAAAGGGGCGGGGCGCGCGTCCCCGAAATGTTTCAAGAAGGAGTCTCTTCTCGCCGAGCCGCGACGCCTGGCCTACACTCAGCCACGTCAGACAGCCGCGGGCCAATAGCCCGCGCCCGCTCAACTACTGAGGAGGCCAACGTTGATGAACGTTCGCAGCGCACGCGCGTGTGCCGCCTCCTCCCAGCTCGCCCGACGCCAGAACCGACGAATCACGCCCGCGATGTCGCGCGTGACGCTCTAGCTTGACGGTTCTTCTTCACAGACCGAGCTTCTGCGCCCCGCGACGTCGGGGCATTCTTGTGTAGGCGCATCCAACACCCAGAGCGAAAGGGAAACATCATGGCAGAGAAGGAAAAGGTCGTCCTCGCGTACTCCGGCGGACTGGACACGTCCGTCATTGTCAAGTGGCTGCAGATCGAGAAGAACCTCGACGTCATCGCCATCTGCGGCAACGTGGGCCAGGACGAGAAGGACCTCTCCTGGATCAAGCAGAAGGCACTGGACATGGGTGCCATCGCGTCTGAGGCCATCGACATGCGCGCCGAGTACGCCGAGAAGATCCTCTCCAAGGCAATCTGGGCCAACGGCAAGTACGAGGGCGTCTACCCGCTGCTCTCCGCGCTCAGCCGGCCGCTGATCTCCAAGCACCTCGTGGACATCGCGCACCAGTACGGCGCCAAGTACATCGCCCACGGCTGCACCGGCAAGGGCAACGACCAGGTGCGCTTTGAGACCTGCATCCGCGCGCTCGACCCCGAGCTCGAGATCATCGCCCCCGTGCGCGAGTGGGACCTCACCACGCGCGACTCCGAGATGGAGTGGGCCGAGGCCAACGGCGTGCCCGTGCCCACCACCAAGAAGAAGCCCTACTCCATCGACGACAACCTCTGGGGCCGCGCGATCGAGTGCGGCGTGCTCGAGGACACCTGGAACAAGCCGCCCGCGGACATCTGGACGATGACCAACAACCTCGAGGACTGCCCGAACGAGCCCGAGGAGGTCGTGATCACCTTTGAGGAGGGCATCCCGACCGCCATCAACGGCGAGAAGATGGACCTGCTCTCCCTCATCATCAAGGCCAACGAGATTGCCGGCCGCAACGGCTACGGCCGCATCGACATGATCGAGGACCGCGTCGTGGGCATCAAGAGCCGCGAGTGCTACGAGTGCCCGGCTGCGCTGCTGCTCATCCAGGCGCACCAGACCCTCGAGCAGCTCTGCCTCGATGCCGAGACCCTCAAGCAGAAGGCCAAGATGGACGTGGAGTGGGCCTCCACCGTGTACCGCGGCCTCTGGTTCTCGCAGAACCGCAACGCCATCGACGCGTACAACGCGTACACGCAGAAGTTCGTGACCGGTGACGTGCGCATCATCCTGTGCAAGGGCGGCCTGTTCGTGGACGGCGTGCGCTCCGCCTACAGCCTCTACGACTACAACCTGGCCACCTACGACGAGGGCGACACCTTCGACCACACCGCCGCCGAGGGTTTCATCGTGCTCCACGGCCTGCAGTCCAAGACCTGGTCCAAGGTGCAGGGCCCCGGCTCCGGCCTCCAGCCGGTCCACTAGCCTGTAAATTGGGGACTGTCCCCAATTTACATACGCGATTTGCGCTCGAGCGGCCTGCCGGGTCTCCCCCGACAGGCCGTTCTTGTGGAAGCGCCGAGAATTAACGTACTTTGGTTTTCTGAAAACGAAAACTCAACTGGGCTTTTATCGGTTTTCAGGAAACCAAAGTACGTTAATTATCCGCCGCACCGGGGTACGGCGCGCGACGGCTCTTTCTCATCTGCGGCTTAATAGTTTCCGAGCGAGGTTCTGGAGGTTCCTGGTAGCAGGGAGAGGAGGAGTCCTCGCCTTTTGCGCACGTTCTCAGGGCTCCATGCCTGGGAAGATGCGAGCTGGGAAGAGGGCGGACCGCCGAGTCGTTCAGATGCCATAAGCGCCTCCAAGACGACCGCGTCGAGTCCGTCGGGCTGATATAGGTCTTCGGAGACAATTGGCATGATGACTCGCCCCTGTGCCGCGAGTTCTCGGTCTCTTCTGCGGTCGTCAACGTACTTTTCTCGAATATCCGTGAGATGCAGCCGAAGCTTGCTTTCGTTCTTCGCGATATCGGGGATGGCGTCCAGGCTGAGGTGGTCCTTTCCGTCATAGTTAAACCCCACGGGAAGATCCTCCAGCACGATGTCGGGCACGCGTGAGGTCTTGCAGCCGCGTCGGACGAGCTCTGCCGGGGTTTCTTGGCGCACGTTCATGTGAAGACCTCCGAGCTCATAGCCGCTTTCAGAAACGGGTCGAGCCATAAGTAGCGCGCAGACGGATTCCGTTGAGGACCAGGCGTTGTCGTGGACGTATTTCAGCGCATGGAGAGCGGGATGGGTTCCCAGGATCCTGTGGCATTTCCCGATGAATGATCGTATGCCGTTGACGCTCGTGACCGCTTCGAGACCGTGCGTGACGGTTCCACAGCGTGGATTGGACGGATCGCGTGAGAACGATCCGCAGAGCTCGTGCCCGAGGAGCTCGACGGCGGCGGGGTGCATGATTCGGGTGAGCTCAATGAAGAGCAGCTCGGGACAGGGGATGACAAAGTTGTCGCTGATTTGGAGGAACGAGCCAAACGGGAGCCCCGAGGAGTAGATGGTCGTTTCGAAGAAGGACGCTCGCGGCCGAAGCTCCTGCGAGGGTACGGCGACATAGACTTTGTTTGACGTGTTTGGTGGGCCCGGGAGACCTAGAAGCTCATGCGGGAAGAG
This sequence comes from uncultured Atopobiaceae bacterium, assembly GCA_944321005.1. Classification (GTDB taxonomy): domain Bacteria; phylum Actinomycetota; class Coriobacteriia; order Coriobacteriales; family Atopobiaceae; genus Thermophilibacter. Next base: position 28,672 of record CALUJT010000001.1, read on the forward strand.
GCGTCCGGTCCATCTTTTCTGGGGAGAACTGTCCGGCTCTGGCAGACCACAGACTTTCGCATGAGAAAACTCTCCCGTTCGCCTGACGTGCCGCAGAAGAGCGAGAGCGGACAGCATGTTGAGGCATATCAGCATAACGACCCCCTTCACCTCAGTGATGGGGGTCGCCGCGGTGGCTGGATTATCGCATCCATAGCGGCTCGTGTCGAGTCTTTACGATATCGAGCGCATGGGCGCGCGTTGCCCGCGGATGTCGGAGGGTATTCTCAGGACGCCCCTCTGATAAGCTAGACGGGACAAAACGCGAGGAAGGAGCCATCATGGCGCTGTGGGGCGGCAGGTTCGAGAAGGGCGTGGACGCGTTCACGCAGGAGTTTGGCGCGAGCCTCGAGGTCGATAAGAACATGGCGGCCCAGGACATCGCCGGCAGCCGCGCGCACGCTCGGATGCTCGCCGAGCAGGGCATCATCTCCGCCGAGGACCAGGTCGCGATCGACGCGGGCCTCGCCGACATCGCCGCGCAGATCGAGGACGGCACCTTCGTCTGGGACGTCAACGACGAGGACGTCCACATGGCCGTCGAGGGTGCTCTCACCCGCGCGATCGGCGCGGCCGGCGGCCGCCTCCACACGGGCCGCTCCCGCAACGACCAGGTGGCGACCGACATCCGCCTGCTCGCCAAGGACCTCTGCGAGCAGCTCATGGGCGGAAACGTGGCCCTGCGCCGCGTCCTTCTTGACGCCGCCAACAAGAACCTCGACGTCGTGATGCCCGGATACACGCACCTCCAGCACGCCCAGCCGGTGCTGCTCTCCCACCACCTGCTCGCGTACTTCTGGATGTTCGCGCGTGACTTCACGCGTCTCGCGGCGGCCCGCACCGCTGCGGACGCCAACCCGCTCGGCGCCGCCGCCCTGGCCGGCACCACCTACCCGCTCGACCGCGCGCGCACGACGGAGCTCCTGGGCTTCTCCCGCACGATCCCCAACTCGCTCGACGCCGTCTCCGACCGTGACTACCTGCTCGACCTCGAGTACGCCTGCGCCGTGAGCATGATGCACCTCTCTCGCCTCTGCGAGGAGATCGTGCTCTGGAGCTCCACGGAGTTTGGCTTCATCACGCTCTCCGACAGCTACTCCACGGGATCCTCCATCATGCCGCAGAAGAAGAACCCCGACTTCGCCGAGCTCACGCGCGGCAAGACGGGCCGCGTCTACGGCGACCTGATGGCTCTGCTCACCACCATGAAGTCGCTGCCGCTCGCCTATAACAAGGACCTTCAGGAGTGCAAGGAGGGCCCGCTCGACGCCGCGCGCACGCTCTCTGACTGCATGGAGATCGCCGCGGGCATGATCGAGACCATGGCCGTCAACGCCGACGTCATGCTCGCACAGGCGGGCACGGGCTTCTCGGCCGCCACGGACGTGGCGGACTACCTCGCAAAGAAGGGGATGCCCTTCCGCGAGGCGCACCGCGTGGTGGGCGAGCTCGTGCTCTACTGCGAGAAGCACGGCAAGGGCCTCGAGGACCTCACGGCCGAGGAGTTTGCCGCGGCGAGCCCGCTCTTTGAGGCGGACATCGCGCAGGACCTCGACCCGGCCGGCATCGCCAACGCGCGCGTGACCTATGGCGGCACCGGCCACGATGCCGTTGTCGTGCAGCTCGACGAGGCGCGCGCCGCGCTCGAGAAGGACTCGGCGGCCATCTCCTAAAACGCAAAATCCATTTACCGACCCGACCTCCTCGCCCGCCGACGAGGGGCTTTGCATCTGCAGTAAAAAAATGTAAGTACGGGCATCTTCTCGGTAGGTATCCCTCTATTCCTACG
>CALUJT010000002.1 GCA_944321005.1 uncultured Atopobiaceae bacterium
GTGGAGAGCCTCGAGCGGCTGTGCCAGCAGCGCCGCGCGGTGGCAGCGGGGCCCGGCAGCCCCATCGCCGCGTCCGCCAAGCGCATCCTCATCACGGGCTGCCCGGTGGGCGGCGTCATCAACAAGGTCGGCGCCACCATAGAGCGCAACGGCGGCGTGGTGGTCTGCGAGGACGACTGCTCCGGCGAGCGCACCAACCGCTTCATGGTGGACGAGGACGCGCCGGACATCCTGCGCGCCATCGCCGAGCGCTACCTCAAGATCAACTGCTCCGTCATGACGCCCAACGACGACCGCTTTGCCGCCACGCTGGAGATGGCGGAGAAGTACCGGGTGGACGGCGTGATCGAGTGCGTGCTCACGGCGTGCCACACCTTCAACGTGGAGTCCGCGCGGGTGGAGCGCGCCGTGGAGGGCGCGGGCATCCCGTACATGAAGGTCGAGACCGACTACTCCGCCGGTGACGTGGGTCAGCTGGAGACGCGCATCGCGGCGTTTATCGAGACGCTGTAGGGGGCGCGGTGACTGGCGAGAAGGACGTGACGTCCGGGCGCTTGGGCATGGGCGTGGACATCGGCTCCACGGCTACGAAGGTTGCCGTGGTTGACGCCCGCGGCAACCTCGTGCGCACCGAGCTCATGCCCACTGGCTACTCCAGCGCGGACGCCGCCGAGCGCGCCCGCGCCGCCCTGATGAAAGGGGACAGCCCCTTTTCATCGGCGTGCGTGGTGGCAACGGGCTACGGGCGCGTGGCGGTGCCGTATGCGGACAAGGTGGTGACGGAGATCACGTGCCACGGGCGCGGTGCCGCGAGGATCTTTGGCCCGGAGGGCACCGTGATCGACGTGGGCGGCCAGGACACCAAGGTCATCCGCCTGAGGGGCGGTCGCGTGACCAAGTTCGTGATGAACGACAAGTGCGCGGCGGGCACGGGGCGCTTCCTGGAGATCATGGCCGACCGGCTGGGCGTGAGCCACGACGAGCTGGCCGCGCTGGCGCGCGCCGGGGAGCCCACGCAGATCACCAGCATGTGCACGGTCTTCGCGGAGAGCGAGGTCATCGGCCTCGTGGGTCGCGGCGAGCCGCGCGAGAACATCGCGCGCGGCGTAATCGAGAGCGTGGTGGGGCGCGTGGCCACGCTCGTGGGGTCCGCGGGCGGCGCGGCGCCGTACTATCTCACGGGCGGCCTCTGCGACAACGAATACGTGGTGGAGCGCCTTGGCGAGCGGCTCGGCGCGCGCGTGTCCACGTGTCCGGAGGCGCGCTACGCGGGCGCCCTCGGTGCGGCGCTCGTGGCGCTGGAGCTTGGGTAGGCTGTACGAGACGCAGCCGGGCGTTCTTCTCGCCCGACGCAGGAGGGCCCGCAGGGGCCGGATGGGAGCGAACATGGCAGAGACGGTTCTCACGATCGATGCGCGGGGCGAGGCGTGCCCCATCCCCGTGGTGCGCACGCTCAAGGCGCTCGCGGCGCTCGGGGGCCCGGGCAGCGTGGAGACGCTCGTGGACAACCAGATCGCGGTGCAGAACCTCACCCGCATGGGGGAGGGCAAGGGCTGCACGGTGACGAGCGAGCGCCTGGGCGAGAAGGAGTGGCGCGTGACCGTGACGGCCTCGGCGGCGCTGGCGGTCAGCGACGCGGAGGCGGAGTCGGCGACGTGCGAGGTGCCGGCGACGGGCGTAGTTCCGGCCGCGCCCGCGCGGAAGAACGTGGTGGTGGCCATCACGTCCGAGTGCATGGGCACCGGTGACGACGTCCTGGGGCGCAAGCTCATGGGAAGCTTCGTGTACTCCCTCACGCAGCTCGAGGAGCTGCCGGCGTGCGTGTTGCTCTACAACGGCGGCGCGCACCTCAGCTGCGAGGGGTCGGCGGCGCTCGAGGACCTGCGGGGACTGGCCGGCGCCGGCGTGGAGATCCTCACCTGCGGCACCTGCCTCGACCACTACGGCATCGCGGACACGCTGGCTGTGGGCGAGGTCACCAACATGTACGTGATCGCGCAGCGGCTCACGGGCGCGAGCCTCGTGGTGAGGCCGTAGGAACGGCGGTCGGTGATGGCACGCGTGCGGGTGCCCTCCCTGGTGGTGACGTTTCCCACCACGGCGGCGGCGATGTCATGCGAGGAGTGCTGCGAGCGGCGGGGCCTCCCCGGCCGGATGATTCCGGTGCCCGGGGAGGTCGCGGCGGGCTGCGGTCTGGCGTGGAAGGCTGCCGCGGGGGACCGCGACGAGCTCGTCGCGGCGCTGGACGCCGACGGCGTCCCCGTGGAGGGCATGACCGTGATCGAGCTGCTCGAGTTCCGAACCGGTTGACAGGGGGACAGTCCCTTTGTCACGTTACGTAACGTGACAAAGGGACTGTCCCCCTGTCAATCAGAAGGGCGTGGGGTCGATGATCTACCTGGACAACGCGGCGACGACGATGCACAAGCCGCGCGAGGTCGTGGACGCGGTGGCGGCTGCGATGTGCTCGCTCGGCAACGCGGGGCGCGGGGCGTCCGCCGGTGCGCTCGACGCGGGCCGCGTGGCGCTGCGCTGCCGCGAGGCGGTGGCGCGCCTCCTGGGATGCCCGCGCGCCGACCACGTGTGCTTCTCCGCCAACTCCACGGCCGCGCTCAACGCGGCGCTGTCCGGCCTGGTGGGGCAGGGCGACCGCGTGGTAACCACGGTCCTGGAGCACAACTCCGTGCTGCGCCCGCTCGCGCGCCTGGCGGACGAGCGCGGCGCCGAGGTGGCCTACGTGGGCTGCGACGCGCACGGGCTCCTGGATATGGCGGAGCTCGAGCGCCTGGTCGTGCCCGGCACGCGCCTCGTGGCGGTGACGCACGGCTCCAACGTGACGGGCAACCTCGTGGACGTTGCGCGTGTGGCAGAGATCGCGCACGCTGCGGGGGCGCTCGTGGTGGCGGACGCGTCGCAGACGGCGGGCTCCGCACCCGTGGACATGGTCGCCATGGGGCTCGACGTGGTCTGCTTCACCGGGCACAAGGGTCTCATGGGACCACAGGGCACGGGCGGCATGGCGGTCGCTGAGGGCGTGGACGTGCGCCCCTGGGCGGAGGGCGGCTCGGGCGTGCACTCGTTCGAGCGGCGCCACCCCCTGGAGTGGCCCACGCGCATGGAGGCAGGGACGCTCAACTGCCACGGCCTCGCGGGCCTTCTCGCAGGGATCGAGTACATCGAGAAGAACGGGGGGCCCGCTGCGGTGGGCGCGCGCGAGCACGAGCTCGCGCGGCGGCTCTACGAGGGCGTGCGCGGTGTGCCGGGCGTCACCGTGTACGGCGCCTGGGAGGCGGACCCCGCGCTCTGCGGCAGCATCGTGGCACTCAACGTGGACGGGCTCGACTCCGCCGAGGTGGCGGACGCGCTCTCCGAGGGTTGGGGCGTCGCCTGCCGCGCCGGCGCCCACTGCGCGCCGCTCATGCATCGGGCCCTGGGGACGGAGCGTCGCGGAATCGTGCGCCTGAGCTGCGGTTGGTTCAATACCGAGGATGAGATCGACACGGTCGTGGCGGCGGTGCGGGAGATTGCCGCAGGGTGAGGGCCGCAGCTTGAGTGCCCGCGTCGCGCGAATCGAGCCGTCCGGGGGCGGTTGGGCGCCGCCGGCGGCGCCGCTCGCCAGGGCAGACTTTTTGTAAGCTATACTCACTCAATGGAATCAGATGGTACGGGCAGAGCGTTATATTTTTGAAAATATAACGCTGGCGAGGGGGAATGCGGACGATGCTGGTCGTTATTCGCGGAGCGGGGGACATCGCCTCGGGCATAGCGCTGCGCCTCTTCCGTGCGGGCATGCAGGTGGTGATGTGCGACCTCGCGGTCCCCACGTCCATCCGACGGACCGTGTGCTTCTCGGAGGCAATACGTCTGGGCGAGGTCTGCGTGGAGGACGTTCGCGGCGTGCTGTGCGAGAGCGCGGCGTCAGCGCTCGGGGAGGCTGCCGCCGGCAACGTGGCGGTTCTGGTGGACCCGGCTGCTCGCTGCGTGGAAGAGCTTCGCCCGGGAGTCCTCGTGGACGCGATTCTGGCAAAGCGCAATCTGGGCACCGCGCGCGACATGGCGCCGGTGGTGGTGGGCGTGGGACCGGGCTTCACCGCCCAGGTGGACTGCGACGCCGCCGTGGAGACCATGCGCGGCCACTACCTGGGGCGCGTCTACTACGACGGCTCGCCGATCCCCAACACGGCCGTGCCCGGGCTCATTGGCGGCTACGCGGGCGAGCGTGTGATGCGCGCGCCGGCTGACGGCGTCTTCGAGCCCTGCGTGGAGATAGGCGCGCAGGTCAAGGCTGGTGACGTCTGCGCCACCGTGAACGGTGAGCCAATGCGCGCGACCATCGACGGCGTGGTGCGCGGCCTTCTCCAGGCGGGCGTGCCCGTGCGCGAGGGCATGAAGTCCGGGGACGTGGACCCGCGCTGCCACCCGGAGTACATCCGCAGCTCTTCCGACAAGGCGCTGGCCGTGGGCGGCGGCGTACTGGAGGCGATCCTCTCGCTCTCCGGTGCGCTGAGCGGCACGGAAGCCGTGCGCGAAGGAGCCGGACGTGCCGAGAAGAACGCGGCGCCCGCGACCGCCAGCGGGTCGACCCTCTCGGACGTCGCCCTCGTCGACGCCGTAACGGCCGAGCTCGCCGCTGGCGGGACCGTGGGGCTTGCGAGCCTGCTCGCCACGCGCGGCTCGATGCCGCGGCACGAGGGCGCGCGCCTCGCCGTGACGGCAGACGGGCGCCTGCTCGGGACCGTCGGCGGGGGCGCGATGGAGCAGATCGCGATCGAGCGCGCCCGGGCGGCGCGCGACGGGGGCGCTGCGAGCCTCGAGTGGGTGACGAGCAGCCGGAGCGACATGGCCTGCGGCGGGGACGCCCTGCTCGCCGTGCGCGCGCTCGCTCCCGACGACCTGCCCGTTCTTCTCGCCCTGAAGGGGGTTCTGGAGGCCGGCGGAACGGCGGTGCTCAGGGAGGACTGGTCCGACCCCTCCGCGCCCGTCATGAGCATCGCGGAAGACTCGTGTCCGTCTGGCGCGCGCTGGGACGAAGCTTCCGGCATCTATCGTGAAAGCGTCGCTTCACCAAGCGGGCTTCACGTCTTCGGCGCCGGGCACGTGGGCGCGGCCCTCGTGGGGATGGCAGCCGCCGCGGGCTTCGAGTGCTACGTCTACGACGACCGCCCGGAGCTCGCCACGGCGGAGCGCCTCCCGCTGGCGGCATCCGTGACCTGCGGCTCGTTCGAGGAGCTGGCTGCATCCGCGCCCATCGGCCCACGCGATTTCGTCGTCGTGCTCACGCACGGGCATGTCCACGACGAGGCTGTTCTTCTCGCCGTTCTTACACGTGACGTACAGCCCGCGTACGTGGGCTGCATCGGGAGTCGCCGCAAGTCCGCCCTCGCGCGCGAGCACCTCGCTGTCACGGGGGTGCCGCAGGGGCGCGTGGACGCCGTGGCCATGCCCATAGGCGAGGCCATCGGCGCCGTCACGCCGGCGGAGATCGCCGTGTCGATTCTTGCCCAGCTGGTCAGTCGTCGTGCGCAGCTGCGCGCGGCAAGGGGATAGGGGGAGCATCATGACGGCAATGACCAGAAGGGGCCTCTTCAGGAGCGCGGCCGGGGCGAGCGCGATGCTCCTTGCCGCGAGCGTCACCGCGTGCGACGCCGCGGGGCCCGCCGCGGACTCCGGAGAGCCCAGCGCCGCCGCGGAGACGTCAACGATCACCGTCTTTGCCGCGGCCTCCCTGGAGGAGAGCCTCACCAAGGCGGGCGGGCTCTTCACGGACGCCAACCCGCAGTACGAGCTCAGCTTCAACTTTGATTCCTCGGGCACGCTCAAGACGCAGATCGAGGAGGGGGCCGCGTGCGACGTCTTCATCTCCGCGGGCCAGCTCCAGATGAATCAGCTCGACGCCGAGGACACCACGGGCGACAACGTGGACAGCCTGGACTTTATTGACTCGGCGAGCCGCTTTGACATCCTGGAGAACAAGGTGGCGCTGGCGGTGCCGGAGGGCAATCCCAAGGGCATCGAGGGCTTCGACCAGCTGGCCGAGCTCCTGCGCGCGGGCGACGTCTTCATGGCCATGGGCAACGCGGACGTTCCCGTGGGCCAGTACACCCAGGCCATCCTGGAGTTCTACGGGCTGGACGAGGCCGCGCTCGCGCAGGCGGGCTGCATCACCTACGGCTCCAACGTGAAGGAGGTCACCTCGCAGGTCTCCGAGGCAACCGTGGACTGCGGCGTGATCTACCAGACGGACGCCTTCTCCGCCGGGCTCAAGGTGGTGGACGAGGCCACGGCGGACATGTGCGGGCAGGTGGTCTACCCGGCGGCGGCCCTGCGCGAGGCGCCCAACCCGGACGGCGCCGCCGCGCTCCTGGAGTTCCTTCGCGGGGAGGAGGCATCCGCGTGCTTCGAGGAGGTCGGCTTCACCCCGCTGGCCGAGGCGTAGTCTGCAAATTGGGGACAGTCCCCAATTCACATAAGACTTTTCTGCAAATTGGGAACTGTCCCCAATTTGCAGACGAAGGGGGACGATGGACTGGTACCCGCTCATAAACTCGCTGCGCATCGCCGCCGTCGCTACGGTGGTGGTCTTCTTCGCGGGCGTCTGGCTCGCCAACCTCGTGGCGCGCGCGCCGCGGGCCGTGAAGGGCGTGCTCGACGTTGTGCTCACGCTGCCGCTGGTGCTGCCGCCCACGGTGGTGGGCTACCTGCTGCTCATTCTCCTGGGGCCGCGCCGCCCGCTCGGCGCGCTTGCGGCGGAGCTCCTGGACGTGCGCCTCACGATGGTGTGGTACGCGGCGGTCTTCGCCACCGTGGTGGTGAGCTTCCCGCTCATGTACCGCACGGCGCGCGGGGCCTTCGAGTCCTTCGACGAGACGCTTGCGGACGCCGCCCGCACGCTCGGCCACTCCGAGCGCTGGGTCTTCTGGCGCGTGAAGATGCCGTGCTGCGCGCAGGGGATCGTGGCCGGCGCCGTGCTCGCGTTCGCGCGGGCGCTCGGCGAGTACGGCGCCACGTCTATGCTCTGCGGCTACACCCCCGGCTCCACGGCCACGGTGGCGACGACGGTCTACCAGCTCTGGCGCACCGGGGACGACGCGGGCGCCCTCACGTGGGTGCTCGTGAACCTGGCGATCTCCGCGGTGGTCCTTCTCGCCCTCAACTGGTTCGAGGCGTACGGGCGCGGGGCCGGCACGGCGCGGGCGAGAAGGACGGTGGCGCGGTGAGCCTCTCCGTCGACATTCGCAAGCGCCTGGGGTCCTTTAGCCTCGACGTGTCCTTCGAGGTCGCGGACGGGCGCGAGATCCTGGCGCTGCTGGGCCCCTCCGGCTGTGGCAAGTCCCTCACGCTCAAGTGCATCGCGGGCGTGCTCGCCCCGGACGAGGGGCGCATCGTGCTCAACGGGCGCACGCTCTTCGACTCCGAGGCGCGCGTGAACCTCCCGCCCCAGCGGCGGCGCGTGGGCTACCTCTTCCAGCAGTACGCGCTCTTTCCCAACATGACGGTCGCGGGCAACATAGGCGCCGGCGCGGTGGGAGCCTCGCGCGAGGAGCGCGCACGCCGCGTGGCAGAGCAGGTGCGCGCCTTCCGCCTGGAGGGGCTCGAGCGCCTGCGTCCCGCCCAGCTCTCCGGCGGGCAGCAGCAGCGCGTGGCGCTCGCGCGGATCCTCGCCGGGGACCCGGAGCTCATCCTGCTGGACGAGCCGTTCTCCGCACTTGACGGGCACCTGCGCTGGGAGCTCGAGATGATGCTCGCGGACGTGCTGCGCGCGTTCCCGGGCGGCGCGGTGTACGTGAGCCACAACCGCGACGAGGTCTACCGCCTCTGTGATACCGTGTGCGTGGTCGACCGCGGCCGCTCGGAGGAGAAGCTCACCATCGCGCAGCTCTTCTCCACGCCCACCACGCTGGCTGCGGCGCTCATCTCTGGCTGCAAGAACGTCTCCCGCCTTGACAGCTGGCCCGGGGCCAGCTGTCAAGTTGACAATCGGCCCGGGGCCAACTGTCAAGGCGGGGTGCTTGCCTGCAGGGACTGGGGCGTTTCCCTCACGACCTCCCTCCCTGTGCCGCCCAACGTGACGCACGCGGGTCTGCGCGCCCACTACCTGCGCGTCTTTGCAGACCCGGCCAACGCCGCGGGCCTGCCCAACCAGATTCCCTGCACCGTCGAGCGCGTGATAGACTCAACGTTCTCGACCATCGTCATGCTGGCCACGCCGGGCGGCGCGCTTCTGCGCTACGAGTGCGAGAAGGACGCGTGGGCGCCGCTCGCCGGCGCGCGGGAGCTCGTCGTGACGGCGGACCCGAGCATCGTGATGCCGCTCGTGGGAGGTGAGGCGGATGCGTAGCGCACAGACGGCACGGCGCCACCCGCGCCCCGACTGCGCCCACGCGCGCGACGGGGAGGGCCGCGCCATCGAGTACCTGCGCCTCTCCGTGACGGACCGCTGCAACTGCCGCTGCGCCTACTGCATGCCGGCGGGCGGCGTCCCCATGCTGCGCCACGAGGACGTCTGCTCCTTCGAGGAGCTCGTCCGCATCGTGCGCGCCTGCTGCGAGCTTGGCGTGCGCAAGGTGCGCCTCACGGGCGGGGAGCCGCTCGTGCGCCGGGGCCTGCCCGAGCTCGTGCGCATGCTGCGCGAGGTCCCCGGGGTTGAGGAGCTCGCGCTCACGACCAACGCCACGCTGCTCGCGCCGGTTGCGGGGGAGCTCGCCGCCGCCGGGCTCGACCGCGTGAACGTGAGCCTCGACAGCCTGCGGCCGGAGCGCTACGCCGCCATCACGCGCGGTGGGCGGCTGGACGACGCGCTCGCAGGCATCGCGGCCGCGCGCGAGGCGGGCCTCGCGCCGCTCAAGCTCAACTGCGTCCTCATGGGAGGCATAAACGACGACGAGGCGGCAGACATCGCTGGCATCGCGCGAAACGAGGCCGTTGACGTGCGCTTCATTGAGCTCATGCCCATCGGCGAGGCGGCGCGCTGGCCGCGTGCGCGCTTCGTGCCCGCCGAGGCCGTGCTCGAGGCGGTGCCGGAGCTCGGGCCCGTGGCGGGCCCGGGCGGCGAGCCGCTCCGCGACGGCGTTGCCGAGCTCTTCTCGGCCCCCGGCTGGGCGGGTCGCGTGGGCCTCATCCGGCCGATGAGCCACCGGTTCTGCTTTGGCTGCACGCGCATCCGCGTGACGGCGGACGGCCGGCTCAAGCCGTGCCTGCACTCGGCAGACGAGGTGCCGCTGCGCGGGCTCTCGGGGGAGGCGCTCACCCAGGCGCTTCTCGCCGGCATCGCGCTCAAGCCGGCGCATCACGGAATGGACGGGACCCACGCGAGCGAGTCCGCGCGGGCCATGAACGAGATAGGGGGATAGCGTGGCCGAGAAGAACGTCGGGTCCGCGGAGCCCGAGGCCGCCGTCGCGGCTAGCATCAAGGGCGACGACCTCACGCACGTGAACGAGCAGGGCCGCGCGCGCATGGTGGACGTGGGCGCCAAGCCGCGCACGGCACGGCGTGCGGTGGCCGCCGGCTTCGTGCGCATGGCGCCGAGCACGGTTGAGCTCGTGCGCACCGGGGGCGCGAAGAAGGGCGACGTGCTCGGGGTGGCGCAGGTGGCGGGCATCATGGCCGCGAAGCGCTGCTGGGAGTTCGTGCCCATGTGCCACCAGGTGGCGCTCACGGGCGTGGACGTGCGCTTCTCCGTGGGGGACGGGGGCGTGGCGATCGAGGCCGAGTGCCGCTGCACCGGCGAGACGGGCGTGGAGATGGAGGCGCTGACCGCGGTCTCCGTGGCGGGGCTCACCATCTACGACATGCTCAAGGCTCACCAGCGCGACATGGTGATCGAGGAGGTCCGCCTGCTCGAGAAGTCCGGCGGCGCCTCGGGCGACCTCCACTTGACAGGGGGACAGTCCCTTTGTCATGTTATGCGGCCGCGGGTCGCCACGGTGGAGGCGGTGTGCGTCTCCGAGCGCAAGGGCACGCGCAAGCACCCCGTGGACGCGATCGAGCTCGTCCCCGGGAGCGGCGTCGCGGGCGACGCGCACGCGGGCAACTGGCACCGCCAGGTGAGCCTGCTTCCCGCCGAGGCCGTGGACACCATGCGCGACGTGCTGCCGGAGCTCGCCCCCGGCGACTTTGCGGAGAACGTGCTCACGCGCGGGCTCGACCTCAAGGCGCTGCCGGTGGGGACGGTGCTTGCCGCCGGCACGGCGGAGCTCGTGGTGACGCAGATCGGCAAGACCTGCCACAATGACTGCGAGATAAGCAAGCTCACGGGCAAGTGCGTGATGCCGAGGGAGGGCATCTTCTGCGTGGTGACGCGCGGCGGGGTCGTCCGCGCGGGCGACCAGGTGACGGTGATGACGGGAGACGCCCCCTCGGGCGGCGGGCACTCGTCGGAAGGGGGAGCACGATGAGGCTCCTGCGCACGGAGGACGCGGTGGGGCACGTGCTCTGCCACGACATGACCCAGATCGTGACCGGTGACGACCCGGTGGCCCCCCGCTTCAAGGGCCCGCGCTTCCGCAAGGGCCACGTGGTCGCGCCCGAGGACGTCCCGGTGCTGCTCTCGATGGGCAAGCGGAGCCTCTACGTCTGGGAGCTCGAGCCGGGCATGGTGCACGAGGACGACGCCGCGGCGCGCATGGTCGCGCTCGTGGCGGGCCCGGGCACGCGCACGTCCGGCGCGCCCTCCGAGGGCAAGATCAACGTGCTCGCCGACCGCGACGGCGTCCTTCTCGTCGACTCCGCGCGCCTGAGCGCCGTGAACGCCGTCGACGAGGTCATGGTGGCCACGCGCCGGGGCGGCTTTCCCGTGCGGGAGGGCGACCTCCTGGCGGGCACGCGCGTGATCCCGCTGGTGATCTCCGAGGGGCAGCTCGCTCGCGCGGAGGCCGCCGCCGGTGACGAGCCGCTCGTGCGCGTGGAGCCGTTCCGCCTGCGCACGGCCGCCGTCATAGCCACGGGCTCCGAGGTTGCCGCCGGCCTCATCGAGGACCGCTTCACGCCCGTCATGGTGGAGAAGCTCGCCGCCTTTGGCATCGAGTGCGTGCTGCGCTCGACCCCCGGCGACGACCGCGAGGACGTGGTGGCCGCCATCGACGAGGCGCGCTCCGCGGGCGTCGACCTCATCATGTGCACCGGCGGCATGTCCGTGGACCCGGACGACAACACGCCCGGTGCCATCCGTGCCGCGGGCGCGCGCGTGGTCACGTACGGCGCACCGGTCCTGCCGGGCGCGATGCTGCTCGTGGGCTACCTCGACGAGCCGGCGGGCGGGAGGCACGCGCGCCCCGTGCCCGTCCTGGGCGTGCCCGGCTGCGCGATGTACAACAAGGCCACGGTGCTCGACCTGGTGCTGCCTCGCATCGCGGCGGGCGTGGCGCTCACCAAGGCGGACTTCGTGGAGCTGGGGGAGGGAGGGCTCTGCCTGGGCTGCCCCGAGTGCACGTACCCGCACTGCCCCTTTGGGAGGTAGCTTCATTTGTTGGGTATTTCATCTGGAGTGGGCAAGATACACTACAAATGAATTTCGAAAGATGCCCAGGTAGATTAAATGAGACTAACGGGGTGATACTTGGAGTACCCCTCAGGAAATACCCTACAAATGAACGAGAGATTCCTCTCATCCTCAGATGACGGTGAGATATAAAGCAAGGCGATATAATCTTTGGAGAACGAATGGACGAGAAGTACCGTGCGATCGTGATCACCGTGAGCGACCGTGCGTCGGCGGGCGTCTACGAGGACGGGACGGGCCCTGCGGTCGCGGCCCTTTTGACGGAGCGCGGCTATGCGGTCATCGGGACGCGCGTGGTCCCGGACGAGCGCGCGGACATAGAGGCCGCGCTGGTCGAGTCTGCCGAGAAGGACGTGGCGCTGGTGCTCACCTGCGGCGGCACGGGCTTCTCGCCCCGCGACGTCACGCCCGAGGCCACCGAGGCCGTCTGCGAGCGCCGCGTGCCGGGGCTGCCCGAGGCCATGCGCGCCGCGAGCGCGAGGATCACGGACCGCGCCTGGCTCTCCCGCGCCACGGCGGGCATCCGCGAGCGCACGCTGGTCGTCAACCTGCCGGGCAGCCCGCGCGCGGCGGTGGAGAACCTCGAGGCGGTGGTGGGCCCGCTCGCGCACGGTCTCGACATCCTGCGCGGCGGCCCCGCGACCTGCGCCCGGGAGGGACAGCAATGATCCGCGCGGCATTCTTCGACATCGACGGCACGCTCGTGAGCCTGCGCACGCACGACATCCCCGCGTCCGCGGTGCGCGCGCTCGAGGAGATGCACGCGGCGGGCGTCCTGCTCTTCCTTGCCACGGGGCGCTCCACCGCGGACCTCCCGCGTCCCATCCGGGAGATTGACGCGCGCGTCCCCTTCGACGGCTTTCTCACCTTCAACGGCCAGTACTGCTACGACGCGGCGGGCGAGGTCTTCCGCGACGCGCCCATCGACGCGCGCGACGCCGCCCGCATAACGGCCCTCGCGGCGGACGGCGCCATGGACATCGCGGTTATGCAGCTCTCCCGCATGTTCGTGAGCCGCCACACGCCGCGGGTGGTTGCCGCGGAGGCGGCGGTGGACAACGTCACGCCGGTGGGCGACCTCGCGCTCGCGCTGGAGGAGCCCACGTACCAGTTCTGCGCGTACGTCGAGCCGGGGGAGGAGCACCTCTTCATGGACGTGTGCGAGCACGTGGAGCACACGCGCTGGAGCCCCAACTTCTGCGACATCATCCCGGCCGGGGGCGGAAAGCCGGCGGGCATCGCCGCGGCGTGCGCGCGCTGGGGCCTCGCGCCCGAGGAGTGCGCGGCCTTTGGCGACGGCGGCAACGACGTGCCGATGTTCGGCTGCGTGGGCGTCTCCGTTGCCATGGGCAACGCGGCGGATGACGTCAAGGCGGCGGCCACGATGGTGGCGCCGGACGTGGACGACGACGGGCTTTTCGTGGCCTGCCGGGAGCTGGGGCTCGTGCCCTAGCGCTCGCGGCGCTTAGCGTGCAAAAGTGCCTGTCCCTTTTGCACGGGCGTGGAAAGGGGGCAGGCACTTTTGCACGGGCAACCTTGCGAAACCGTTAGGGGGGCATAAGGTCGGGCGATGGCGCGCGGGGCGGGCGAGAAGGACGATGGTCTCGTCACTTTTGCCGCTCGGAGGGAGCCGCTATGCCCGTCATTCTGCGCGTCGCGCTCGGCAACGTCTCGCGTTGCGCGCGCGACTACTCGGTCTACCTCGTCACGCTCGGCTTTGCCGTGTGCCTGCTCTACGCGTTCAACGCCTCGGGCGACTACCTTCTGGCGATGCCGCTCACGGGATCGCAGCTCGAGGTCATCCACAGGGCACGCGACATCACGGGCGCCTTCTCGGTCTTCGTGGTGCTGGTCTTCGCCGTGCTCGTCGCGCACGCGACCCGCTTCATCGTGCGCCGGCGCTCGCGGGAGTTCGGGACGTACGCGCTTCTCGGCATGCGCGCCCCGGCGCTCGCGGCGATCCTTGCGGCGGAGGGCGCGCTCGTGGGGCTCGCCGCGCTGGCGGCGGGGATCGCGCTCGGCTTCGCGTCGTCGCCGGCCTTCGGTGCGGTGGCGGCGTTCGTCTTTGGCGTGCCGTGGCGGCTCGCCTGGTCCTTCTCGCCGGCGACAGCGCTCGACGCGTGCGCGTGGTTCGCCGTGATCGAGGGCGTGGCCGTCGTGCTCTCCGCGGCGGACGTGCTGCGCCGGCCGCTCGTGGAGCTCCTCGAGCGGGACCGCGCCCCGGAGCGGCTCGCGTTCGCGGGGCGTCGCGGCGTGACACGTGCGCAGGCGGTGCTCGCCGTGGTTCTTCTCGCCGTGGTGTGGGGCTCGTGCGTGGTCCAGCCCGGGCTCTTTGTGCTCGCGATCCTGCCGATGGGGTGGGCCGCCTACGTGGCCACATCGCTCGTCTTTCGTCTGGTGGCAACGGGCGTGCCCGGGCGCGTGCGCCGCGGCCCCCGCTACTGGGAGGGGCTGCGCACCTTCACGCTGCGGCAGGTGGAGGGTCACGTGTCCACGGGGTGCCAGGCGCTCTCGTGCACGTGCGTGCTCGTGGCCTGCGCGGTCTGCATGATCTGCGCGGGGCTCCTGTTCTCGGTGGGGCAGCGCGCCGCCGGCCTCGCGGACCCGGGTATGCCGGCGGAGGCGTCGCTCGCGCCCATCGGCTACGTGGGGATCTTCTACGGGGAGGCGTTCCTCGTGGCGGCCGCGGCGGTGCTCGCGCTCCAGCAGGTGAGCCAGGCCGCGGACGGCAGGCGCGCCTACGCCACGCTCCTGGCGCTCGGGACGGACGAGCGGGAGGCTCGCGGCGCCGTGCGGGCGCAGGTTGGCGTCGCCTTCGTGCTGCCCGGGGCGCTTGCCGTGGCGCACGACTGCTTCGGCCTCATGCTGGTGCGCCAGCTCGCGCGCGGCGTGCCGGACGGGGTGTTTCTCGCCATCGCGGTCTGCTCGGTCGCGGGCACGCTCGGGCTTCTCGCCCTGTACTACCTGCTCTGCGTCCGCGAGTGCTCTCGCGTGCTCCTAGGCGGGGCGTCGAGCCTTGGTTAACCGCGAGCACATTGCCGCTATCGGCAAATTATCCGGAAAAGAAGTAAACTAGATATACACTTAACCTGCCGATAGCGGAGGATGGAGATGGGGTACATCACAGTCGCAGAGGCTGCTCGGCTCTGGGGCGTCTCCGAGCGCACGGTTCGCAGCTACTGTGCCGAGGGTCGCATCCCCGGCGCCGAGCTCATCGGAAAGACGTGGGCCATCCCGGAGGACGCCGAGCGCCCCAGCCGCAGGCCGCGGACGCAGTCGAAGCCGCGCGCGCTTCTCGACGCGCTGCGCGAGGAGAAGGCAGCCGGCACCTCCGGGGGCATCTACCATCACGTCCAGGTCGAGTTCGCCTACAACTCCAACCACATCGAGGGGAGCCGGCTCACGCACGAGCAGACCCGGCTCATCTTCGAGACCAACACGATCGGCGTCGCTGACGCCGTGCGCGTGGACGACATCCTGGAGACCGCGAACCACTTCCGGTGCGTCGACGCAATCATCGACTCCGCCAACCGGCGCCTGACCGAGCGCCTCATAAAGGGTCTGCACGCCCAGCTCAAGCAGGGTACGGCCGACAGCCGCAGGGGCTGGTTCGCGGTCGGCGACTACAAGCGCCTCCCCAACGAGGTGGGCGGGCGCGAGACGGCGGCACCCGAGGAGGTCGCGGGCCGCATGGCGGAGCTCGTCGAGAAGTACGAGGCGCTGCCGAGAAGGACGCTCGAGGACGTCGTGGCCTTCCATGCCGAGTTCGAGACCATCCACCCCTTCCAGGACGGGAACGGACGCGTGGGCAGGCTCGTCATGTTCAAGGAGTGCCTGCGCAACGGCATCACGCCCTTCATCGTCACGGACGAGGTGAAGCTGTTCTACTATCGCGGGCTCTCGCAGTGGGGCCGGGAGCGGGGCTACCTGCTCGAAACGTGCCGCGCGGCGCAGGACGCCTTCGCCGGGCTGCTCGAGCGCTTCCGCATCGAGGGGTAGGTGCGGAGCGCGGGGGATGACCCGTCATCCGCCCTACCTTTCCAGCATGCGAACGACCTTGTGGACGTTGTCGAGGATGAGCTCGGCGGGGGACTTCTCATGCTTGAGCTGCGGGACGCTGCCGGCGAGAGGCCGGCGCGCACAGAAGCAGATGGCCTGTTGGGCCCCGGGAATGTCGCCGCGCGACGCGTACCCGTTGAGGAGAAGGGCGTCCGCCATGTCGGCGGCCAGGTCGAGATGGCCCGTGGCGAGAAGCGTCGACAGGAGGTCGGCGACGTCTGCGGACGTGAGGTCCCGCGGCACGGGAACGTCCCCCTGGGTCACCCCCTCCGACCATCGGACGCACGCGCGCGCCCGAGCGACCATCTGAGCGCCCTTTGGCGTGAGCCTGGCGCCGAGGTCGACCATGGAAAAGCGAATGAGCAAGACGATCATGGAGAGCGCGAACTGGGCGGCGATCACGGGCGTGCTCGGCTCTATGCCAATGAGCAGAAAGCCGAGCATGGCCCATACAAAGACCAGGAAGCCGACAAAGGGGCAGAAGAGGAAGCTGTAGAAGCTGCCCGGACCCCGGACGAGCTCGGTGGCATAGAGGGCGCCCGTGCTCTCGGAGAGGATCCTGCCGAGACGGGTGAGGTGCCGCCCCGGATCTCTGGCGTACGCGCAGAGGTCCTCCATGCTTGCGCTTTGAGTTTTGGGAGGCACCACGAGCTCGCAGGCGTCGCGGTCATAGCGGTCGAGGTCCCCCGTGTTGATGGTGAGCCGGAGCCGCGTGCGGTACAGGAGCTCCTGGCCGCGATGCGAGAACAGGCCCCCGCGGGAGGGGGCGCCGCCCGACTCGTGGGGCGTCCCGCCCCCCTCCTGCCCGGCAAAAGCCGAGGTGGCTGCGTCGCTGGACTCCGCAAAGGAGGCGAGCCCGCGCCCGATCATGCGAACGACAACCGCCATGGTGACTTTGCAGGCGTTTTCCCGGTTGTGCACCTCGCTCTCCCGTCGGAACCAGAGCGCACCGAGGAGCAGGGGGTGGATGGCGGGGGCGGTGTGCGTGGGCTCAAGGTCGTCCGGCACCCCAACCTCCTTTGGGGAGGTCAGGCGATGTGCGACGATGCAGCACACGGCATAGGCCACGGGAACGCCCCATGCAAGGGCGACGTCCCGGAGAGTCTCGATCAGAGATGGAGGCATGAGGTGGCGCTCCTTCTGGTTGTGGCGCTTCTCCTCAAGTGTATCCGGGCGTCCGGGCTGGCGGAAGACCGTGCGCTGGCGAGAAGAACGAAGAGCAGGCGTACGGGTAGCTGCGCAACAGCCCGTTTCTTGTGCGGAGGCTCTCACCCGGTGACAATGGCCTTGCAGAGAGACCCGAGCAAGGAGGAACCCCATGGCCATCAAGGACGTCATCGCCGAAATTCGCAGGGAGGCGGGCATCACGCAGGAGGAGATGGCGCGCAGGCTCTACGTGACGAGGCAGGCGGTGTCTCGCTGGGAGCAAGCTGAGACCACGCCCGGGATCGACATGGTCAAGCTCATCTGCGTCACCTTTGGCGTGCCGCTCGAGCGCTTCTTCGACATGCCCATGAGCTACTACTGCCAGTGCTGCAGCATGCCCATCCCCGACGAGGAGATGCACGGCACCGAGGCGGACGGCTCCAGGAGCGCGGACTTCTGCAAGTACTGCTACGACCACGGCGACTTCACCGCCAAGGGCATGACGATGGACGAGTTCATCGAGGCCACGGCCCCCATGGAGGCAAAGGCGCTCGGCGTCTCGCTCGACGAGGCGGTCTCGCTCATGGCAACGCTGCTGCCGCACCTCAAGCGCTGGCGCGAGGTCGCCGGGAACGAGGAGGCCTACGGCGACGAGGTCCGGGCTGCCTACGGCGACGAGGTGATGGACGCGGCCAACGAGAAGTACGTGGCGATGGGGGAGGCGGCGCACCTGCAGGCCGAGGAGCTGGCGCTGGCCATCAACGAGCAGCTGCGCCGTGCGATGGAGGCGGGAGACCCGGCCGGCCCCGAGGCTCGCAGGCTCGTTGCGATGCACGGCCACTGGCTGCGCATGTACTGGCCGGAGGGGCTCTACACGCCCGAGGCCCACAAGGGCCTGGCGGACGGCTACGTCTCCGACGAGCGGTTCCGCGCCTACTACGAGAGGGTGGCGCCGGGTGCCGCGCAGTTCCTGCGCGACGCGATCCACGCGTGCGCGTGATTCTGCCCTGCGACTCGCCCTGCGTTACCCCGCGAGCGCGCGCAGCGCGTCGGCTGCCGCCTGCGACGTGAGGTGGAGCCTGAGCCCGATGGGGCTCACCTCGAGCCCTACGACGGGCGACCCCTCGTAGGTGGTGACCTCGAGCACCTTGACCTCGTCGAGGTCTGCGGCGTCCTGCCCGAGCTTCTGCGTCTCGGGCTGCCACAGCTCGAAGGCGTACTCCGCGTCGGCGTCCGGCTCCGCGGCCAGGCCGCTCTCGTCGGAGAGCGGGTCGAAGGCGCCCTCGATCTGGTCCTGGTCGGTCAGCTCGCGCACGACCTCGCCGGTCTGGGCGTCCCTCACGACGAGGCGGGAGACCTTGCCCCAATCGACGTTCGAGAGCGTGTCGGCGAGCTCCTGCGCCTGCGAGGCGAAGTCCTCCGCCTGGCCGGCGATCTCGTCCGGCCCGGGCAGCCCGAAGCACCCCGCGAGGGGCAGCGCGACGGTCGCGGCGAGCAGGGCGGCGATGGCGGTGCGTGCTCTCATGAATCTCCCCTCGACGTTCTTCTCGCCAATTCTACCCATCATCTCGGGGCACTGTCGCGTCACACCTTGAGCGACTGCAGGTACGCCTTCTGCTCAGGCGTGATGCGGCGGCTCTCGCGGGCCTTCTGGAGCGCCTTGTCGTGCGTCCAGGGGTCGAGGGCGATCGGCCGCCGCTCGAAGAGGGGAAGGGTCGCCGCAGGCTGCTTGATGAGGGCGAACGAGAAGTACCAGGCGCGCGCCATGTTGACGTAGTACTCGGAGCGGTCGATGCCAGCGACGAGCGCGAGGTGCTCGGGCTCGAAGGCATCGTCCAGGAAGAGCGTCATGAGCTGGACCACCCCAAAGCGCACCGTGTACTCCGGCTCTGCGGCCACCCATCCGCGGATGCGCTCGAGCACCGCCGGCAGGTTGCGCCTGAGGGCGGGGACGCGAATGAGGTCACAGGTCGCCCAGTTGTCAACGTGCGGAAGAAAGGCGTCGAGCAGCTCGAACGCCTCAGCGGGCGTCTTTGCCATCCGGCCGATGAGCTCGCCGTGCAGGTTGTTCTCGTCATAGGTCTCGTGCGGGAGCGCCGCGAGGAACGCGCGCGCCTCTTCGGGACGCTCGCTTGCGAGCCGGCGGGCGTAGCCGCGCAGAGCCGGCGTGCGCACGCCGAGGATGCGCGCGGGGTCGACGGTCGGCACGAGCTTTGCCTGGAATTCCCGGTACGCGGGATCGGCGAGTGCCTCGAGCTCGCGTCGGATGTGGTCGACAACGCCGTCCTTCGGTGCCTCTCTCCTCATGTGACCCCCCTTGACACGAACATATGTTTCTATACAATGAGTCTACCACATGGACCGTAGCGGCGGAATTGACATTGACAATAGTAACGCGAGTCGATACTATGATTAGGTCATTTGCAGACAAGGATACCGAGCGGCTCTCGTCGGGATTTCGCGTTGCACGGTTCGTGGCGTTCGAGCGTGTTGCACTGAGAAAGATTCGTCAGCTGAAATCGCAAACGAGCTGTCTGACCTCAGAATACCGCCGGGAAATCGTCTCGAGGCGCTGAGCGGAGATAGAGCTGGGCAATTCAGCATCCGCATCAACGACCAGTTCCGGGTCTGTTTTCGGTGGGTCGAGGGAGGTGCCGAGGATGTCGAAATCGTCGACTATCACTGAGCCTGTTCACAAGGGAGAGATGGTTGTCCCCATTACTCCGGGCGAGCTGCTGCGCGACGAGTTCCTCGTGCCCATGGGCATCTCGCAGTACCGTCTTGCCAAGGAGACGGGCATTCCCGCCCAGCGCATCGGACAGATCGTGTTGGGGCGCCGCTCCGTGACTGCCGACACCGACCTGAGGCTCTGTCGCTTCTTTGGCCTGTCTGACGGGTATTGGCTGCGTGCGCAGGCGGCGTACGACATCGAGGTGGCCCGACGCACAATCGAGCCCGAGCTCAGGAAGATAAAGCCCTTCTCCAAGCTTGCTGCTGCTTTGTAGTCCACGCCACGCGGACTCTGCCAAACATCTCTCGCCACTCGAGGCCGCCCAAAGGGCGGCCTTTTGTCATCCGACATGCAAAGAAAAATCAATCCGACCGCTCATCCCGGACCGTCGCTGCGTTAATAGGGATAGAAGGAGGTGGCGCCGTGGGCGAGAAGAACGAGCGGACGGACGAGGCGGAGCGCCTGGTCGGCGAGCACTACGCGGACGTGCTGCGGTACTGCCGCAGGCACGCGCCGGCGGGGCTCGCCGAGGACGCCGCCCAGGAGACGTTCCTGCGCTTCGTCCGCGCCCGCTCGCGCTACCGGGAGCGGGGCCGCGCCCGCGCCTACCTCGTCACCATCGCACGCAACGTCTGCGCCGACATGGCGCGCGACCGCGCGTCGTCGTGGGCGGAGCTCCCGGAGGCGATTCCCGGCGGGGGCGACCCGGGCGAGGCGGACGACCGCCGCGACCTGGCCTCGGCCCTTGCGCGGCTGCCCCGCGCCCAGCGCGAGGCGCTCGAGCTCAGGTACGGGGAGGGCCTCACGGTCGGCGAGGTGGGCGCCGCGCTGGGTATGAGCAGGTTCGCGGCGGCGCGCGCCCTGTCGGCGGCGCTCGAGGCGCTGCGGGCGGACCTGGGCGTTCGAGACGAGAAGGGCAGGGAGGTCTGAGATGAGGATGCGAGAGAGACGCGCCCTCGAGGACGCGCTGCGAGAGCACTACCGGGCGGCGCCCGGCACCGACGCCGCCGCGCCCCGCGCGCTCGTGGAGGCGGTCGCGGCGGAGATGGCCCGGCCCTCCCGGCCGCGAGCCGCGGAGGCGGTCGCCGGGCAGGCGCGCCGCGTCGGGGCGTGGGCGTGGGCGCTGCACGGGGCGCTCGTTCTTCTCGCCGTGCCGTGCGCTCTCTCCGGGGTCGGCGTCGGGACGGTCGCGGCGGCCCTCGGGGCGGCGCTCGCGCTCGCCTCGCTCGCGGGCGTCACGCGCTCGCGCTCCTGCGGCATGGCCGAGCTCGAGGCCGCCTGCCCCGTTAACGCCCAGGCTGCCGCGTGCGCCCGGGGGCTCGTGCTCTGCTGCGCGGACGCGCTCGCGATCTCCCTGCTCGCCGCCCTCGCCGGCTCGGCGGGGGGCGCGCCCTGGGCCGTGCTCGCCCAGGGGCTCGCGCCCTACCTCGCGGCCCTCGGGGCGGGGCTCCTCGCCGCCCGCCGCGCGGCGAGCCCGGACGCGACCGTCGCCGCCGTCGCCGCCGCGGCCGGGGTGTGCGCCGCCTGCGTCCTCGTGCGCACCATCTGCCCGGCTGCCTTCGGCCCCGCGGCGGCGCTCGCCTGGTGGGCGGCAGTGGCCGCAGCCCTCGCCTTCGCCGCGGCCCAGGCCCGCGCGTGGCTGCGCGCGGCGGCCTCCGGCTTCGCCGACGCGCCCGCGCCCGCCGGGGCGCTCTAGCGGAGGCTAACCAACATACATTCTGCGCCGCAAGACAAACGCCAACTGGCAAAACTCATCCGCTTGCGTGCAGCGTGCATGGTATTGCTCGTCAATGACCACCTACGAGGGAAGAGATCGAACATGGAACTGACGCTCGACCGGCTGACCCGGGAGTTCGGGCCCAAGATCGCCGTGGACCGCGTGAGCGCGACGCTCGGACCCGGCGTCTACGGCCTGCTCGGCGCCAACGGCGCCGGCAAGACCACGCTCATGAGGATGGTGTGCGGGGTGCTGCGCCCCACCTCGGGCGAGGTGCGCTACGACGGCGCGCCCGTCGCGCGCATGGGCGACGAGTACCGCGCCCTCCTCGGCTACCTGCCGCAGGACTTCGGCTACTACCCCGAGTTCACGGCGCTCGACTTCATGGAGTACATGGCCGCCCTCAAGGGCCTCGGCCGGCGCGACGCGCGCGACCGCTCGCTCGCGCTGCTGGAGCGCGTGGGGCTCGGCGGAGAAGAACGGCGCCGCATTCGGACCTTCTCCGGCGGCATGCGCCAGCGCCTCGGCATCGCGCAGGCCGTCCTCAACGACCCCGAGGTCCTCGTGCTCGACGAGCCCACGGCAGGTCTCGACCCCAAGGAGCGCGTGCGCTTCCGCAACCTCATCGCCGGCTTCGCGCGCGACAAGATCGTCCTTCTCTCCACCCACATCGTCTCGGACGTGGAGCACATCGCCGACGAGATCCTCGTGATGAGGGCGGGATCGGTGGTGCTCTCGGGGCCGCCGGCGGGGCTCGTCGCTGAGGCCGAGGGGAGGGTCTGGGAGGCCGTCATCCCGGCCGAGCAGGCCGAGGCGCTCGAGGCCGCGCTCACAGTGGGCAACGTCCGCCACCTCGAGGGCGGGCGGGCGCTCCTGCGCTACGTGGCCGACGAGCCCAGGGTGCCGGGCTCCGCCCCCGCCGAGCCCACGCTCGAGGACCTGTACCTGTACGTGTTCCGCGACGGCGCTGCCGGGGCGGGCTCGCCCCGCGCCGCCCGCGGGTCCCACTTCAAGGAGGGACGCCATGGCTAGGCTCATCTTGTTCGAGCTCAAGAAGATGCTCTCCCGCCGCGTGGCGCTCGTGGCAAACGTCGGCGTCGTCGTCTTTCTCGTCGCCATCATGGCGCTCAACGTGGTCCAGACCAAGACGGAGAACGCCCGGGGCGAGATTGTCTCCGGCACCGAGGCGATCGCGCAGATGCGCGCCGACGCCGAGGAGCACG
This sequence comes from uncultured Atopobiaceae bacterium, assembly GCA_944321005.1. Lineage (GTDB taxonomy): Bacteria > Actinomycetota > Coriobacteriia > Coriobacteriales > Atopobiaceae > Thermophilibacter. Next base: position 22,375 of record CALUJT010000002.1, read on the forward strand.
CGGGCACGATAACCGCCGAGTGCGCAGCGGCGGACATAGCCGCCTACCAGGAGACGGTCTTCTCGCGCATCGACCGCGACGCCGTGACCCAGATGACGGGCTCGGCCGTCTATGACCTCATGTTCCAGAGCTTCTCCGACGAGGAGGTCTACGAGCTCTACAACCCCTACTGGAGCTGGCTGCTGCGCCCCTGGCGAATCTCGGGCGAGGAGCCCGCGCAGACAGCCGTCCGCGTGACGCCCGAGATGGCGGCCGACTGGTACGGCGCGGCGGCGGGGCTCACCCAGCAGTCCCTCGACGACGGCCAGGGTGGCATGTGGGAGTACTCCGACGCCGAGCGGGCGTACTGGACGGACCTGCGCTCCTCCGTGCCAGAGCCCATCGAGTACGGCTACTCGGGCGGCTGGGGCAACGTGGTCGACTGCGCGGCCTTCCTCGTCTTCCCGATCCTCGCCGCGTGCGTGACGCTGGCGCCCGCGTTCTCCTTCGAGTACAGCTCCGGCGCCGACGCGGTGGTGCTCGCCACCCGGCGCGGCCGCTCGACGCTCGTGGCCGCCAAGGTCGTGGCGGGGCTCGCCTACGCGACCGCCCTCTTCGCCCTCAGCGCCGCCATCATCGTGGGGGCCTCGCTCACCTTCTACGGGGCTGACGGCTTCGGGCTCTCGATCCAGAGCATGGCGCTCACGTCACCGTACCCGCTCACGGCGGGGCAGGCCGCGCTCGCATGCGTGGGGCTCATGTACGCCGCGTGCCTGGGCTTCTCGTGCCTCACGCTCGCGCTCTCGTCGCGCACTCCCTCGACGCTCACGGTCTTCCTCGCGGACGTGGCGCTCGTGCTGCTCACGGGACTCGTCCCCTCGGCCGGCGTGGGTGTGCTCGAGCGGGTGCTCGCACTCTTCCCGATCAACTTCGCCAACTTCAGTGTGCTCTTCTCGGCGCTCGAGTCCTACCCGCTCGGCCCGGTCGTGCTCGACCTCATCGGCACGGTCCTTCTCGTCTACGCGGCGCTCGTGCTCGTCTCGACCCCCGTGGCGGTGGTCTCGTTCAGGAGGCGCCAGGTGGCGTAGCCGCTTAGCTTCCGTAGTTTGCGATTAGCGGAAGTGAATTCGAATTCACTTCCGCTAATCGAGATTACGAGAAGCAGAATGGGGTCCTACGGGAAGTCAGAACGGGGGGTGGGGGACATGCTGTCAGCGGTCGGCTACGAGGAGCTTCCTTGGCACATCGATCCAAACGAGCGGGACCTCATTCCCCGAAGCGCTCGCAGGAGGATATCGACGACCTATCAGGTGTCCATTCCAGCCACCATTGCCAATCTCAGCCTGGCGGTCTCGGAGGCCACCTCAGCGCGCATCGACGATCTGCTGATGAGACTCGCCCGCTTCGACGAGGCACAGGCTGCACGTGGCTACGATCTGCCTGCGCTCCTGCTGCGGAGTGAGTCCGCGGCAAGTTCTCAGATCGAGCACCTCACCTCGAGCGTCCGCAATGTCGCCCTTGCCGAGCTCTCGAACGACGCTCCGGCTAACGCGCGCATCGTTCAGGGCAACGTCGCGGCCATGCGTGAGGCGCTCAAACTGCCGCCGGAGATCTCGATTGAGCAGATCAAGGCGATTCATCGCTCCCTGATTGAGCCAACGGGGGCGTCGTTCGGGGGAGAGTTGCGAGACGAGCAGGTGTGGGTCGGCGGGACGGCATATATCCCGCATGGGGCACTCTTCGTTCCGCCCGTCCCAAGCCGCATCACAGGCTGCCTTGAGGATCTTGTCGCTTTTGTCAGCAGGGACGACGTCAGCCCGATTGCCAAGGCGGCGCTTGCGCACGCGCAGTTCGAGACCATCCACCCCTTCATCGACGGAAACGGGCGCACGGGCAGGGTCCTTCTCCACCGTATTCTCAGAAACGAGGGCGTGCTCACGCGCACCACGCTGCCCGTCTCCGCAGGGCTTCTCCACGACGTTGACGCCTACATGGGGGCAATCAAGGCCTATCAGGGTGGCGACTACCTGTCCATTGTAGAGAGCGTGTTGAGCGCGCTCGAGCTCGCCCTCGTCATCGGCGGTCGAGTCTCCGGTCTCATTGACGATGTGATGGAAGGCTGGAGGTCTGCCATTTCCGAGCGCGCCGGGTCGGCCATCTGGCGCCTTCCGCCGCTGCTGGCAGAGCAGCCTGTTGTTACCATCGCATATGTCGCGGAGCACCTGTCGATCACTCCGCGTGCCGCCTCGACCCTGGTCGCGAGGGCGTGCGAGTACGGGATGCTGCGCCCCCTAGGGTCGCGCCGGCGCGGCGACTTCTACCAGAGCGACGGGCTCATCGACGTTCTTGAGGAGATTTCGAGCATGGCGGGCATTCGTCGCATGCTCGCGCGGTGAGACAAAGGGGACGGCGATCTGGTCGTCCTCGCTTGGCTCGGTGCCGTCCATGAGGGTGGCCCACTCCACGGAGACGTCATCGACGGAGAGCTCGCCGTCGCACGCGACCTCGTAGCTCATTGGCTCAAAGAACCCGGAGTTGGACTCGGTGGATACCGTCGCCGTGCCCGGCGCTGCCTACGTCACCCGCACGGTGTAGTAGATGACGTCCGCCTCCGAGCTCACGTACTTCTCGTTGGGCGAGACCGTCTCCTCAAAGACAACCGTTCCGCCTGAGGAGGTCCCGCAGCCGAGAAGAACGAGTGCGCACGCCAGGCAGAGCGTCGCAAGAACCGCAGTCAGTCTCCTCATGTGCGCCTCCTGTCATCGCCTGCCCTATAGTCTAGTCACTCACCGGCAAAGGAGACCCATGCCACGCACCCTCTACATCGACGCTGACGCGTGCCCGGTCACGCGCGAGGCGCTCGCCTGCGCGCGGCGGGCGCTCGTACCTGTCGCGATCGTGGGCAACACCACGCAGAACCTCGAGCGGCACATCCGGCTCGACGATCCGCGCGACGCGGACCATGCCCGTGGCCGCGACGCCATGCACGACGGCTTCTGGGTGGACGTGCTCGACGTGTCCGTTGGCGCGGACAGCGCGGACTTTGCCATCGTGGAGCGCCTGCAGCCGGATGACGTGGTGGTCACGCAGGACATCGGCCTCGCGAGCATGGTGCTGGGGCGCGGCGCGGCGGCCATCGGCGTGCGCGGGCGCGTCTACACCAAGGCCACGATCGACATGGACCTCTTCATCCGTCACGAGGAGAAGAAGGTGCGCCGAGCCGGTGGCCGCACGCGCGGGCCCGCGGCTTTCACGGACGAAGACCGCGAGCGCTTCGCCCGCAACCTCGCCGACCTTCTTGCCGATGCGTTCCACGCGCCATCGGCTTGATCGGCAGGTTCGTTCGCTGCCGTATTGCTGCGAGGTTTGGCCGTTCGTGCGATGTTCAGCGCGTGCGCTGCAAGGTTTTGCCCTTCGTGCGATGCGATTTTGGGGACAACGAGGGTCTCGCGAAACCCCCTTGCTGAGAATCCGCAGGAAATAAAATCAAAACCGAAATCAAAATCGGTACAGGCCTCAATAATGCATCGCACGAAGGCGCAAACCTCGCACGAATTCTCGTCAGCATCGCACGAGCACCAGTTTCTTGCAATCTCGTATAAGGCGACAAAGGGACGCCCCTTTTCATCACCCGCCAACGACGACGCTCTTCTCGCCGCGGGGGACGGCGCGGCCGATGATCGCCGCGGGAAGGCCCTCGTCGCGCAGGGCGCCAGCCAGGCGCTCCGCGTCCTTCTCGGGCAGGGCCAGAAGCAGCCCGCCAGAGGTCTGCGGGTCAAAGAGCACGTCAGTGAGGTCGAGCGGCAGCGCCTCGTCGAGCGCCACACGCGGGCCGAAGAAGTCTCGGTTGCGGTAGGTGCCGGCGGGGATGAGCCCGAGCGCAGCCATCTCGCGGGCGCGTGCCATGACGAGCACCGCGGCAGCGTCGATCACGAGCGTGACGCCGGAGGCCTCGGCCATCTCGCAGGAGTGCCCCATGAGCGAGAAGCCCGTGACGTCCGTGGCCGCGTGCGGCCAGGCGCCCAGCTCGCGGGCCAGGCGGATGGGAGCCTCGTTGAGCGTGGTCATGGAGTCCGTGGCCACGCGCACGCCGGCGTCGTCCAGGATGCCGCCCTTGTGCGCGGTGGTGAGGACGCCCGTGCCGAGCGCCTTGGTGAGCACGAGCGCGTCACCCACGCGGGCGCCCCCGTTCTCCAGGCGCTCGTCCAGCTGCACGAAGCCCGTTACCGCGAGGCCGTACTTGGGCTCGTGGTCGTTGATCGAGTGCCCTCCCGCCACGACGCACCCGGCGCGCCGGCACGTCTCCGCGCCGCCGGCCAGAATCTGGCCTGCGACCTCGATGCCCAGGCAGTTGGGGAAGCACAGGAGGTTGAGCGCGAGCGCGGGCCGGCCGCCCATCGCGTAGACGTCGGAGAGCGCGTTGGTGGCCGCGACCTGGCCAAAGAGGAACGGATCGTCCACCATGGGCGGGAAGAAGTCCGTGGTGGCTATGAGGCCGCGGCCGTCTCCCAGGTCCCACACGCAGGCGTCGTCGGAGGCGTCAAAGCCCACCACGAGCTCCGGCGCGTCCAGGCGCGGCAGTCCGGACAGCACACCCGCGAGCTCTCCCGGGGCGATCTTTGCCGCACAGCCCGCGGCCTCCACCAGCTCCGTGAGCCTCACGCCCGTCATGTCCATCGCAGCCCCCATCCGACAAAACCTGTCCCAAAATCTCAGAAAGAAAAAACACGTCCCCAATTAACAGACGCCCCCGGGGCGCGCAGGTCCCGGGGGCGTGCCGAGTCGTCAGTTCCTAGCCCGCGCGGCTAGTTCTCGTCTGCCGCGAGGGAGGAGTCGCACTCCGCGCGCGTGCGCTCGATGCGCCTGAGCAGGGACTCCTTGAGCTCGTACGTGTGCGAGCGGGCGATGTCGCCGGCCTCGTGCGTGATGAAGCGGAAGAAGTAGTGGCCGTCGAAGTCCTCGTAGATGCGGAACTTGGGCGTGGACTCGCGGTCGAAGGCGTCGATCGTGCTGTCCTCGATCTCCGCGTCTGCGGCGGAGGCGCGCACGCACTCGATGCCGTGCAGGCACTCGTCCTTGGACGGGAAGATGATCGACGACATGAGGATGTGCCCGTTGGAGGCACAGAGGTTGAAGCAGTAGCGGCCCTCGTTCTCAACCACGACGTACTGACCCATAGGAATCACCACCAAACTCGATTTACCTACCGATTACAAAAGGTTAGCTCGGCCGACCTCGGTTGGATGCGGGAGGTTCGCGGGCGGTCGGATTTGCTCGGGGAGGCGACGCGCAGCGGGCCAATAGACGGCAGCTGCGGGGAGGCGGGCAGGAGGGGCGGACGATAAGAACGGCGTCCCGCAACGTGGGAACGGTTACGACCGGCCCGAATGGGGTAGGTATTCCATACACGCCACGGGCTGGCGTGGTCGGGGGACGCGCCAGCCCGCCAGCTCACGAGAGGGGCCCCGGTCGCAGGTGGCTGCGACCGGGGCCCCGTTGTTTCAGGTGGCGAGAAGAGCGGGTGGGCTGGTCCTTCTCGCTAGCGGGCCTCGCCGCGGAGCGCCGCGTCGCGGCCGGCCTCGAAGGCGGCGAGGTTGGCGTCCACGGTCGCCGCGGGGACGCAGGCGCGCACGGCGTCGCGCCAGAGCTCCACGTCGAAGGGCAGCGCCGTGGAGAGCGCGCCCACGAGCACCACGTTGGTGGAGCGGGGCGTCCCCAGGCCGCGGGCGATGACGCCGGCGTCCAGCAGGTGGGCGCCCATCTCGCGCAGGCGCTCGTCCACACGCTCGGGCATCTGGAAGTTGCCGATGTTCACGGAGACGGGCGTGATCTCTTCGTCGTTCACGAACATGCGGCCGCCGGGAGCGAGGAAGTGCTGGGCGCGCAGGGCCTCCACGGCCTCGAAGGCCACCACCACGTCGGCGCAGCCGTCGTCGCAGACCATGGTGGAGACGTGCTCGCCCAGGCGGATGACGGTGGAGACGGACCCGCCGCGCTGGCTCATGCCGTGGATCTCGGAGACCTTGACGTCGAGGCCCGCGTCGGCGGCAACCGTGGCGAGGAGCTTGCCGGCGAGGATGGTGCCCTGGCCGCCCACGCCCACGAGCAGGATGGTCTTGGTGCCCGTGACGAGGGCGCCGTTCTTCTCGGTATCTGCCATGGGTCTACTCCTTCGTGATGCAGCCGAACGGGCAGGACTGGACGCACTGGTCGCACCCGACGCACTGCGTGGGGTCGATCACGGCCGTGCCGTCCTTGGCGCGCCCGAGGGCGGGGCAGCCGATCTTGACGCACTGGCCGCAGGCGCGGCAGTCGCGGATGGTGGGCAGCTTGCCGCGGCTGCGGTCGATGAGGCGGCACGGCGCCTTGAAGACGATGACGCTGAGCTGGTCGGCATTGGCCACGGCGGCCTTGAGGGCGGCGCGCACGGCCTGGAGGTCCTGGGCGTCGACCTCGACCACGTCCTCCACGCCCATCGCGCGGCACAGGGCGAGAAGGTCGAGCGCCTTGCCGGTGGGGTTGTCCAGCGGGCCGATCTTGTGCGAGCTGTCCGTGAGGGTGACGCCGTTCACGGGGTTGCCCTGCGTGCCGGTCATGGCCGTGGTGCGGTTGTCCAGGATGCAGAGGGTGCCGGTGCCGCCGTTGTAGATGGTGCCGAGCATGCTGGTGATGCCGGAGTGGGCGAAGGTGGAGTCGCCGATGACGCCGATGACGGGGCGGCCGGTGTGCTCGGTGGCGCCGGCGAGCTCCATGCCGTGCGCCATCGAGAGGGAGGCGCCCATGTCGATGACCGTGTGACACGCGCCGTAGGGGGCGACGGCCCCCAGCGTGTAGCAGCCGATGTCGCCGGTGACGATGGCCTTCATGCGGCGCAGCTCGGTAAAGACCAAGCGGTGCGGGCAGCCGGGGCAGAACGCCGGCGGGCGCGGCGGGAGGTCCGTCGCGGCGGCGAGGTGCTCGGGCTCGGCCACGCCGAAGGAGGCGCGGATGAGGGCGGGCTTGAGCTCGCCGGCAACGGGGAGCGGCGCCGCGGGCGGCTCGGCGAGCTCGATGCCGAGGGCGCGGACGCGCGAGGAGAAGTAGTCGCTGGCCTCCTCGATCACGTAGCACGCGTCGACGGAAGCGGCAAAGTCCGCGAGCGCGCGGGCGGGCAGCGGCCAGGCGAGGCCCAGCTTGAACGTGGAGGCCTCGGGCAGCGCCTCGCGGACGTGCTGGTAGACGGCGCCGGCACAGATGACGCCGATCTTCTCGCTGCGGCGCTCCACGCGGTTGAACGGGCACGTCTCC
>CALUJT010000003.1 GCA_944321005.1 uncultured Atopobiaceae bacterium
GCGGCTTTTTCCGGTTTCTCGCAAGGGTCGGTGACAACGGGATGAAAATGCAAATCGTGAAAATAAGATTTTGAGAGACAAAAATAAAGCGCATTCACTTTGACGTTGAAGAAGACGGCTTTTACGGCACATATTGGGCGTGCAAGGACACACATACAGCAGCGGGCACGGATTCGATTGAAACCGTGCCCGCTATTTGATGCTATATTATTTTATCGAACGTCTGTTCTATTCCCACTCAACAGACCCATTAGAAACCTCCTTTCAAATCGCGTCTGCAAGCCCGCAGGTCAGAGGCTTAAAGTCGGCGGCTCCTTTCGTCTCGGTGGGCTGGGTGGTACGAATCTGGTACGAATCGTGCTCGATTTCGTACCAGGCCGCTAAAGCGGCACTCTGGCAGGCTAGAAAACAGATGCGACTACGGCAACGGCGACGAGAGGAAGCGGCGCCTGGGCTCGCACTACTCCATCGTGCAGCGGCGCGTGAACGAGATGCTGTCATGAGGTCGAGGCTGCGGTGGCTCGGCGAGCAGGTCGGGTGGTTCCTCGGTATCGTGGGATGCCTGCTCCTGATGCTGATCCTGCTACCGCTCATTCCGATCCTCGAGCTCTACGACGATGTGCGTAGGGCATACGAGGACGAGTAACGCGGAAGGCCGCTTGTCAGCTTGGCAAGCGGCCTTCCGCATCGATGGCTTATAGCAAAGCCAGCCGACACCGGCACAGCTCAAGCACGCTACGTGCAACTTGGTCATCCTCAGGCGCACCTTGGTTCAGCGCCGCCCGAGCCGGCACGGATGGCAGGTAGAATGCGACTCGTCGAAAGGAACACCATGAAGATAACGATCGACGAACGACCGGAATCGAGCGGCATCGAGGTCGCAATCGTCTGCAGGAAGACGGACCAGCAGGTACTCGACATCGTCGCCAGGCTGCGCATGTTCGACCGCAAGGTCACGGGAAGTGCGGACGGAGGCACCCACGTGGTGAACGCCGAGGACATCCTCTACGTGGAGTCGGTGGACAAGCGCACGTTCTTCTACACCGAAGGCGCCGTGTTCGAGACCGCGCTGCGGCTCTACGAGATGGAGGAGCGCCTGGAGGGATGCGACTTCCTGCGGGTGGCCAAGGGCTGCGTGGTGAACTTCCGCAGGATCGCCTCGCTGCGCCCGGAGATGAACGGGCGGCTCGTGGCGACCATGGACAACGGCGAGCAGGTCGTCATATCGCGGCAGTACGCGCCGGACGTGCGCCGCAAGCTCGGGATGCTGTAACGAGACGGGAAAGGAGCCCAAAATGACACGCAAGGACATCCTCGACACCGAGGTCCGCACGCCCGCGGAAAACGCCAGGTCCTTCCTGGCAACGCTCTGCGTCTCCTTCACGATCATGATGGTCGTGTGCATGGCCCTTGGAACCATATTCGCCGGCGAAGAATCGAAACAGGGTATCATGTATTGCTGGTCCCTGCTCGGAGCCTGCGTCTGCACGGCGGCGCTGCAGTTCGTCTTCTTCACGCCCACGGTCATCAAGCGCATGGCGTATCCGCTGCGCCTGTTCCTGTTCGGCATCTGCCTCTACGCCGTGCTGGCTGTGCTCGCCGTGGTGATGCGGTGGTTCCCAGCAGATATGGCCGGAGCTTGGGTTTCGTTCACCATCAGCTACCTTGTCGCGCTCGCAGTGGCGACCGCCGCCTACGCGGCCAAGCACAGGCGCGAGGAACGCACTCTCAACGAGAAGCTCAATGAGTATCGGAGGAACAACAGCTAGGGCGAATCTAATCTGATGCCCAAAGAAGAATGGCCGCCTATCGATGTGATAGACGGCCTTCTTCCTTGCTATGTGGGCTCGGACTAGCTGAGCGGCTCGAGCTCGCGGTAGAGCGGGTCTCCGTCGCCCACGAGCACGTCCCACCACCACTGGGGCGACTCGACGCCGGAGGCGCAGAGCATGTCCAGGAGCTTGGCCCGCGCATCCGGGGGAAGCTGCTCGAAGTCCTCGCGCATGGCGTCGAGCACTGCCTTGCTCGTTGCCATCATGTCGTTGCAGATCTCCTTCTTCTCCTCGAGCGTGTAGCTCTCGGGCGAGTAGCAACAGAGGTCCGCTCGGAAGTACGCCATGTCCTCGGCCTGGGTGAGTTCGTTCATCTTCGCTTCGTTCATCATGGTTTTAATCTCCCTTCGGTGCCCCGCGTCGTGAATGGTGGCGCTGGGGTGGTACGAATTCCGGTACGAATAATCCCGAAAGGAGTGCTTTCTTTCAGAGCGAAGTGGTGTGCCGATTTCTCGAACACACCACTTCTGACCTGCGGTTTTGTTGTGTTTCGGGTTGGAGTGTGGAATAGTGCTTTGTGCGAAATTTTATTCCCACTCTATCGTGGCGGGAGGCTTGGGCGTGACGTCGTAGACCACGCGGTTCACGCCGGGGACCTCGGCCACGATGCGGCTGGAGATGCGCCCCAGCACGTCGTAGGGCAGCTTCGCCCAGTCCGCGGTCATCGCGTCGGAGCTCTCCACCGCGCGCACGATCACCGGGCGCGCGTAGGTGCGCTCGTCGCCCATCACGCCCACGGAGCGGATGTCCGGCAGAACGGCGAAGTACTGCCAGCAGCTGTGCTCGGAGTTGCGCTCGCCCGTCTCCTCGAAGAGGCGCTCGTTGTAGGCGTCCAGCTCCTCGCGCACGATGGCGTCGGCGTTCTTGAGAATCTCTAGCTTCTCCGGGGTCACCTCGCCGATGATGCGGATGGCAAGCCCCGGGCCCGGGAACGGCTGACGGAAGACCATGCGGTCGGGCAGCCCCAGCGCCACGCCCAGCTCGCGCACCTCGTCCTTGAAGAAGTGGTCGAGCGGCTCGATGAGGTCGAAGTGCACGCCCTCCGGGAAGGGGATCAGGTTGTGGTGGCTCTTGATCGTGGAGGCCTTGCCGCCCGTCTTGCGCGCACCGGACTCGATGATGTCCGGGTAGATGGTGCCCTGGGCGAGCATCTCCACGCCACCGATGCGCTGGGCCTCGTCGAAGAAGACCTTCCAGAACTCGGAGCCAATGCGGCGACGCTTCTCCTCCGGCTCGGTCACGCCGGCGAGCAGGCGCTCGTAGCGGCGCTCGGCGTGCACGTGCACGAGCGGCACCTGGAACTGGTCGCGGAAGACCTCCTCCACCATCTCGGGCTCGCCCTTGCGGAGCATCCCGTGGTTCACGAAGACGCACGTGAGCTGGTCGCCGATGGCGCGGTGCACGAGCGCGGCCACCACGGAGGAGTCCACGCCGCCGGAGAGGCCCAGGATGACCTTGCGATCGCCCACCTGCGCGCGGATCTCCGCGACCAACTCACCGATGATGTTGTCCATGGTCCACGTGGCGTCGAGCCCGCAGATGCCAAAGAGGAAGTTCTCGAGCAGCCTGCGCCCGTGCTCGGTGTGGCGCACCTCCGGGTGGAACTGGGTCGAGAAGAGCCTGCGCTCGGCACACTCCATGGAGGCGACGGGGCAGACGTCCGTCGCCGAGGTGACGACGAACCCCTCGGGCACGCGGCTCACGGCGTCGCGGTGGCTCATCCACACGGTCTGCTCGTCGGGCGTACCCGCGAACAGCGCGGACTCGCCGGAGCGCGCGATCTTTGCCGGGCCGTACTCACCCACCTCGGAGTGGGCGACCTCGCCGCCCAGCGTGACGGCCATGATCTGGTGGCCGTAGCAGAAGCCCAGCACCGGGACGCCCAGCTCGAGGACGCCCGGGTCGATCCTGGGCGCGTCCTCGGCGTAGACGGAGGCGGGGCCGCCGGAGAGGATGATGGCGGCGGGACCCATGGCGGCAAGCTCGTCTGCGGGAATGTCGCACGGCACGATCTCCGAGTACACGTGCAGGTCGCGCACGCGACGCGCGATCAGCTGGCCGTACTGCGCGCCAAAGTCCAGAACCGCCACGAACTGCTTGGGGGTAGCCTCGCTCATGTGTCCTCCGGTCTTCTCGCCACGCGCGGACGGGCCGGGCGCGGCAACGTGGTCCTGAAAAATCAACCTCACCATTATTGCCGGTTTTCTGGAAAACGCGCCCTTTTTTGGGCCCTTCATGCGTCGTTCACCCAACTTCCCTATCATTTATGCGTCTGAATCGAGTCGCCAGCGGGGCCACCGGCCTCCAAAACAGAAGGGGCCGTTGTGGCCGACAAGAGAAAACACCGGCAGATGACCAGCGCCGACCAGGCGCGCTACTCGGAGAGCCTGTACGGACGCGGTGCCGTCGAGGCCCGCCCCGTCGTCGAGCCGCGCACCACCAACCGCCGCTCCTCCTCCGCGCGCCCGTCCGCCACCCACATGGCGCCGTCCCGCGCCGAGGGCGTGGAGGCGTATCGCCAGCGCCGCAGGAAGAAGGGCGCGGGCCGCGTGCTCCGCGTTCTTCTCGTCACCGTTCTGGTGGTGCTCGCCGGCGCGGGCACGGCCGTGGGCCTGTGGCTCGCGGACCTCAACAGCCGCCTTGCCGACAAGAACGTGGTGAGCGACGACCTCCGCCAGCAGCTCGTGGCGGTGGAGCCCCAGGAGCCCTTCTACATGCTCCTGCTGGGCGTGGACAAGAGCGAGGGGCGCTCCGAGGAGTGGGGCGCCGACACCTCCAACTTCCGCGCCGACACCATCATCCTCACGCGCGTGGACGCGCCCGCGCAGAAGGTCACCCTCGTCTCCATCCCGCGCGACACCCTCGTGGACATGGACGAGAACGGCGAGCGCAAGATCAACGACGCCTACGCCATCGGCGGGGCGGCGTACATGACCAAGGTCGTCTCCGAGTTTGCGGACGTAGACATCTCCCACTACGCCGAGGTAGACTTCGAGCAGCTCACCTCCATCGTGGACACCATCGGGGGCATCGAGGTCACCCTCCCCGTTGCCATTCACGACGACTACGCCGTCATCGACCTCCCGGCAGGCACGCAGACCATCGACGGTGCCACGGCCCTCGGCCTGTGCCGCGCGCGCCACGCCTACGACGACTACGGCGGGGGTGACTTCTACCGCGCCGCCAACCAGCGCATGGTGATCGGCGCCATCGTGAAGAAGGTTCTCCAGCTGGACATCGCCACGATGGCGGGCACGGTCTCCGAGCTCGCCAACAGCGTGAGCACGGACTTCAGCGCGACGGACATCCTCAGCCTCGTGGCGCAGTTCCGCAGCTTTGACGTGGACAACAACATGTTCTCCGGCCAGACCCCCACGGTCTCCGAGTACATCAACAACATCTGGTACGAGATTCCCAACCAGGCCGCCTGGGAGGAGATGATGGCGCGCGTGGAGGCGGGCGAGTCCCCCTACTCCGACGCCAGCCAGGACTTCACGGCGGGCGTGGCAGGCTCCATCGGCTCGGGCTCCAACATCACGGAGGGCGAGGTCGACGCCACGTCGTCCGGCTCCGAGGAGGATTCCGAGGACGTCGAGCCCGAGGTCACGCCGGTCTACTCTGGCTCCGTCTTCGTGCTCAACGGCGCGGGCATCAGCGGCCTGGGCGCAAGCACGGCCGACACCCTCAACTACACCGGCTTCTACGCGAGCTCCGACAACGCGTCCTCGTTTGGCAACACCACGACCACGATCTACTACAACGGCAGCGCCGAGGGCGTGGCCGCGGGCGTGGCTGAGACGCTGGGGCTCAGCAGCTCCCACATCCGCGAGAACGACGGCACCTACAGCACCGAGTACGACGTCATCGTCCTTCTGGGCGAGGACATGGGCTAGACGCCGGAACCCCCGACACACGGCGAGAAGAACGCGGGCCCGCAACCCAAACAGGTTGCGGGCCCGCTCGCTCTTCTCGCCCTTCCCAGCCGCCATTCAACCGCTAACGGCAGGCCGCCCGCCGACCTTCTAAGCAGGAGTTTTTGAGCGCGAAGCGCAACGCTCTTCCCAGCCATCCCTCAACCGCTGGCGGCCCCACCTGACGTCACACGTTGAACCTGAAGTGCATCACGTCGCCGTCCTGGACGACGTAGTCCTTGCCCTCGATGCGGAGCTTGCCGGCGTTCTTGCAGCCGGCCTCGCCGCCGAGGGTGACGTAGTCCTCGTAGCTGGCGACCTCGGCCTTGATGAAGCCGCGCTCGAAGTCCGAGTGGATGACGCCGGCGGCCTCGGGGGCCTTGGCGCCCACGCGCACGGTCCAGGCCTTGACCTCCATCTCACCGGCGGTGAAGTAGCTCTGGAGGCCCAGCAGGCGATAGGCGGCCTGCGCCAGCGTCTCCAGGCCGCTCTTCTCGAGGCCCAGGTCCGCGAGGTACTCGGCGGCCTCCTCGGGCTCGAGCTCGGAGAGCTCGGCCTCGACCTTGGCGCAGATGGGGATGGGGGTCACGCCGTCGATGGGATCGAGCTCGGCGCCCAGCTCGTCCTCGTCCACGTTAGCAACGTAGAGGATGGGCTTCATGGTGAGCAGGAAGAGGCCGCGCGTCTCGGCGCGCTCCTCGTCGGTCATCTCCATCGTGGCGGCCCGGTTGCCCTCGTTCAGCCACGCGAGCAGGCGGCGCGCCACCTCGTACTTGGGAGCGAGCTCCTTGTCGCGCTTGGCGTCCTTCTCAAGGCGCGGGAGCTGCTTCTCGAGGGACTGGATGTCCGCGAGGATGAGCTCGGTCATGATGGTGTCGGCGTCGCCCGCCGGGTCCACGAACTCGCCCACGCGACCGACCTCGCGCATGACGTTGGGGTCCTTGAAGTAGCGCACGACCTCGCAGATGGCGTCCGTCTCGCGGATGTTGGCGAGGAACTGGTTGCCGAGGCCCTCGCCCTCGTTGGCGCCCTTCACGAGACCGGCGATGTCCACGAACTCCACCGTCGCGGGCACGATGCGCCCGGGGTGCACGATCTCCGCGAGCCTGGCCAGACGCTCGTCGGGGACGTCCACGATGCCCACGTTGGGGTCGATCGTGGCGAAGGGGTAGTTGGCCGCGAGGCCGCCCTTCTTGGTGAGGGCCGTGAACAGGGTCGACTTGCCCACGTTGGGCAGGCCCACGATGCCAATGGAAAGCGACACGTTCTTCTCCTTACCTACTTCTCGGACCCGGACTCGCCGGACCCGTCGTCGAGCTTCTCGAGGACGTCAGCCACGCGCCCCAGCTGCTGCTTGCCCTTCTCCATGTACTCGGACGCCTTGGCCTTAGCCTCAGCCTTCCTGCGCGCGAGCTCCTCGGCCGCCTTGTCGGGGATCACGAGCTCGTGCACGTCCATGGGCTCCATGGAGAGCGCGCCGTCCTCGCAGACGATGACGCACGCCCCGCAGCCCACGCAGTACGCGTTCTTGACCGTGACGTTGCCCCGGCGGTCCAGGTCCAGCGCGTGCGTGGTGCACACCTGCGCGCAGTCCCCGCACATGGTGCAGAGTGAGGAGTCGCAGACGGGCGCCTCGAGGCGGATGAAGTCCGCGAGGCCCTCGTCGTGCTGGAGGGCGCCCATCATGAGCTTGCGCCCCTGGGTGAGCACGCGCTGGCGGTTGTTGGAGGCCTTGGCGCCCACCGCGGACTCGAGGTCGCGCTGGAGCTGGTCGAGGCGCTTGGCGTGGTCGGAGACCTTCTTGGCCACCGCCTTGGCGCCGGCGAGCGCCGGGTTGGTGCGCGAGACCAGGCGCTCCGCGGAGTGGATGGCCCCGCTCACGAACTGGCTGCGCTTGTAGGCGCGCGTGTACTCGTGGTCCATGGCGGACTCGTCCGCCTCGAGGCCCATAACCGCGTCCGCCCACTCCTCGGCGGTGGCGATGGCGTCGGTGTAGACCTCCTCGCCCGTGGTGGTGCGGCAGCGGTCGCAGATGCCCACCGGCAGGTAGACGTTGATGTTGTCGTAGTCCGCGAGCAGGGAGAACCAGAGGTCGCGCGGGACGGCCCCCACGCACGCGAGCACCACCTCGTTGCCCTTGGGGACGCGCTTGAGGGCGCGGGTGCAGGTGACGTAGCACTGCTCGTAGGCGGACGCCACGCGAGCGATCTGGTCGTAGACCTGGCGCGGCGCGTGCCTGCGGGTGGAGATGGTCTCCGTGGGGCACACGGCGGCGCACAGGCCGCACTTGCGGCAGTCGTCGCCGATGAGGACGGACTTGTTGTGGATCCTCAGCGCGCCCTTCACCGGGCAGACGTCCAGGCAGCGAGAGCACACGTCCTCGCGCCCGGAGGCGACCCGCAGGCACTTGTTGGAGTTGGCGAAGGGCTTCTCCTTGTAGTCAGCGGGGTTGAAGACCGGGCGGTCCCCCTCCCCCACGAGGGAGTCCACCATGTTGCTCGGCAGGTCGGAAAGGGCCCGCCAGTCGCTCTGCAGGTCAATGAGCTCATCTAGGAAGTCGCGCTTCTCGGCCACAGGCCTTCCCCTCTCAAGGTCGCATGGGCAGCACTCTATTGTACGCCTACCCGCACCTCTAACCCAGGGGCGGCATGGGCTCCCAGCTGGGGTCGCGGAGAATCGCGCGCGCGTCGCGCTGCCCGGCAACGAGGCGCGCCATGCCGCTTCTGAGGTGGCTGCGGTCCACCACGAGGATGCGCACGAGCTCCTTGGCAAACGTGAGGAGGGTGCCCAGCGCGAAGCCGGGCGCGCTGTAGTCGCCGTGGAGCATGAAGTAGCGGGCCATGTACCCGCGGTTGCGCGTGATGTAGTAGCGCGTCATGTCCGAGGTGGAGTTGAGCTGGCGGACCGAGCCTATCTCCTTGTTGGCCACCTCCCGGCGTCGCGAGAGCACGTAGTCCGGCACGTAGTAGACGTCGCAGACCTTGCTCGCGAGGTAGCCGTAGAGGGCGTCGTCCAGGTAGATGAAGAAGCGGGCGTCGGGCAGGCCGATCCTCTGGACCACGCGCCGCGAGAAGAACCCGCCCTCGAAGCACAGGGCGTTGGCGAGCTTGTAGCGCTCGCCCGGGCGCCAGCCGTCGCGCGAGAGGGGGTTGTAGATGGCCAGCCGCGGCCAGAAGCGGTGCTGCCAGAAGAAGTGGCCGCCGTCGAAGTCCCTGCGCTGGCCCATGACGGCGTCCGCCTCCTCGGACCAGCGGGCGAGCACCTCGAGCCCCTCGGACAGGACGGCGACGTCGTCGTCCATGACCCAGAACCACTCGGCGCCCAGCTCAAAGGCGCGGCGCACGCCCTCGGAGAAGCCGCCGGACCCGCCGGTGTTCTCCTCCATGGGCACGTAGACGGTGCGGAGCGTGCCGCCGAGCACGTCCGGGCCGTCCGCCGCGGGACCCCAGAGCTCCTCCGCGCGCGCCGAGAAGCCGTCCGCCAGGCGCTCGGTCTCGCGGGAGTTCTCGTTGTCCACGATCACCACGCGCCACGGTGCGATTGTGAGCCCCAGGACGGAGTCGAGCAGCTCGGCCAGCATCCCCTGGCGCTTGTAGGTCACTATGACGATGGCCGGACGCCTCATCCCACCCCTCCCGGGCCAATTGCCGATTCGCCGTATAGTATAGGGTACGTCCCCGCAAACGTCCCGCACCCGAAGTCAGGGGGTCCCATGAGCAACTCCTCGTCACCAACCGAGAAGAGCCTCGTCTCGGTAATCGTGCCCATCTACAACGTTGAGGGGACCCTCGACGAGTGCCTCTCGAGCATCGAGGCGCAGACGCACCGCGAGCTCGAGATCATCTGCGTGAACGACGGGCCAACGGACGGCTCGGCCGCCATCACCCACGCGCACGCCAGGGGCGACTCCCGCATCGTCATCATAGACAAGCGAAACGAGGGCTACGGCGCCTCCTGCAACCGGGGGATCTCCATCGCGCGCGGGACCTGGGTCGCCATCGTGGAGCCCGACGACGTGGTGGACCCCGCCTGGGTGGAGGGCCTTCTCGCCTGCGCGGCGGAGCACGGCGGCGCGCAGGGCGTGGACGTGGTGAAGGCCCCCTACTGGCGCGTCCTGCCGGGACGCGACGGGGGAACCGTCTGCGTGGCCTGCCCGTACCGCGGGCGCGTGAGGCCGCGCACGCAGCCCTTCGCCGTGGGTGACGGCATCGAGCTCATGCTGCACCATCCCGCCATCTGGTCCGCCCTCTACCGCAGGGGCTACCTCGTCGAGAGGGGCATCCGCTTCCGGGAGATCCCGGGCGCGGGCTGGGCGGACAACCCGTTTCTGGTGGAGACGCTCTGCCGCACGGACCGGATCGCCTACACGGAGTCCTGCGGCTACCGCTACCGGGAGCGCGACCTCGACGAGGCCGAGAGCTTCGCCGCACGCTCGCCGCTCGTGCCGCTCGAGCGCTGGAACGACATGATGGACGCCGCCGCCCGCGCGGGCGTGAGCGACCCGCGCGTGATCGAAGCGCTCGCCGCGCGCGGCGTCAACTACGCCCTCATAACCGCAAACGCCACCGGCGAGGACGCACCGGGCGTGCGCGAGCTGCCCGAGAGCTCCATGGCGCGCCTCGACGAGGGCATGGTGCTGAGAAGCGGCCTCGTGAGTCCCGCCGGCAAGCGGCTCTTCGCGCGCGTGCGCGGCGTCCGCGCCGGCCGGGCGAGCTCGCTTCCCTACTACGCCCGCCTCGGGCGCGAGGCGCTCTACCGCGTGCGCGAGAACGGCCTGGGCTTTGCGCTCGAGACGGCGCGCAGGAGGCTCGGGGGCGGGCGCGTCTAGCGAGCCCGCGCAAACGTGCAAAGGTGCCTGTCCCCTTTGCGCGGCCTCGGGCTACTCGCCGTGGACGACCACCTCGAGGCCGGCTGCCTCGCAGCGCGCCACCACGCCCTCCACGTCCTTCTCGGTGAGCTGGGGCACGTCGCGCATGGCGTACTCGCGGCTCGTGGAGTCGTACTTGCCCTGGCCCAGCTGGTGGAAGGGCAGGACGTCGGCCCGGGAGATCCCCAGCTCCACGATGCGCGCCACGTTTGCCGCCACGCACACCTCGTCGTCCGTGAAGCCCGGGATGATGGGCATGCGCGCCACCACGCGCCCGCCCGCGGCCAGGACCGCGCGCACGTTGGCGTCGCGCAGGTCGGGGTCGATCCCCGTCACCTCGAGGCTGCGCGCGCGGTCCGCGATCTTGAAGTCCACGAGGAAGACGTCACAGGCCCGCACCAGGCCGCCCACGTCCTCGAGCGGCAGCGCCAGGGTGGTCTCGACCGCGGTGCCGAGGCCCTCCGCGTGACACGCCTCGAGAAGCGCTCGCAGGAAGTCCTGGTGGAGCAGGCACTCCCCTCCGGAGACCGTGACCCCTCCCCCGCTCTCCTCGAAGAAGGCGCGGTCGCGCGCGGCCTCCTCAACGAGGTCGGAGACGCTACGGCGCCTGCCGAGCAGCTCCTTGGCGCCGGTGGGGCACTCCTCGGGGGGCGTGGCGCAGAGACCCCCGCCCGGGCGCGGGGAGCAGTGCATGCAGAGGCGCTCCTTGAAGGAGACCTCGGGCTCGCTCGAGAGGTTCTCCGGGTTGCAGCACCACGGGCAGCGGAAGGGGCAGCCCTTGAGGAAGACCACGGTGCGGATGCCCCCGCCGTCGTGCAGCGAGAAGCGCTGGACGTTGGTGACCGTCGCCGACTTGACAGTTTGACCTGAGCTAATTGTCAAGTTGACAGTTTGACCTGAGCAGGTTGTCATGGCTACCCCAGCTCGTGCTCGGTGCGGTTGATGATGTCGTCCTGGATGGCGCGTGCGAGCTCGACGAACATGGCGGAGTAGCCGGCCACGCGCACCACGAGGTCGCGGTGACGCTCCGGGTGGGCCTGCGCGTCGAGCAACGTGGCGCGGTCGACCACGTTGAACTGGATGTGCTGGATGCCCAGGCGACAGAAGCTCCGCAGGTACGCGACAAGGCGCGCCAGCCCCGCCTCGCCCTCAAGGGTGGAGGGCGAGAACTTGACGTTGAGGAGCGACCCGTTGGTGTCGAGCACGTTCCTCAGCTTGGAGACGGAGAGCAGGCTCGCCGTGGGACCGTTCTTGTCGCGCCCCACCATGGGCGAGAGGCCACCGTCGGCGAGCTGCTCGCCCGCGTGGCGCCCGTCCGGGGTGGCGCCCACGGCCGCGCCGAGCGGGATGTGCGCGGAGACCGTGTAGCTGCCGGGCTGGAAGTGCCCGCCGCGCACGTTCTCGTACTTCGCGACATCCTCGCCGTAGTGCTCGAGGAAGCGCCGCCCTATCCGGTCCACCTCGTCGACGTCGTTGCCGTACTTGGCGTAGCGGTTGACGAAGCGCTGGCGCCAGGCCTCGTCCCCCTCGCCCTGCCAGTCGCGCCCCAGCATCTCGAGCAGCTGGGACCAGGAGAGCGCGCCCTCCTCGAAGACGGCCTTCTTCACCACGTAGAGCGAGTCCGCGAGGTTGGCGGTGCCCACGCCCTGCACGCCCGAGGGGTTGTAGCGGGCTCCGCCCGCCGTGATGTCCGCCCCGCGCTCGAGCGCGTCGTGCACGAGCACGGAGAGCAGCGGCGTGGGCGAGGTCTCGCGGTGCGCCTCGTCGCAGACGTTGCAGCCGCGCACCATGAGGGCCACGTAGTGGTCAATAGTGCGCTCGACCTCGTCCTCGAGGTCCTCGAAGGAGGCAAAGCCCTCGGGGTGCGCGCGCATCGTGAGCTCGAGGCAGCGCATCATGTTGAACATGCAGATGTCGTGCAGCCCGTACATCCTGCCCGGGATGGAGAGCTCCACGCAGCCCACCACGGCGTAGTCGCGCGCGTCCGCCAGGCTCACGCCGCGCCGCACGAAGGACTCGACGTTGACCTCGTCGTTGAAGCACTGGGGCAGGCCGTCGCCCAGGCGGACGATCTCGGCGGCCTTGTGCAGGAGCGGCTCCGGCGAGCCGGCGTGCACGCGGACGCTCAGGTTGGGCTGGGGAAGGCGCGTGTCGCGCTGGAGGTCCAGGAGCAGCTCGGAGAGCTCGTTGGAGGCGTCGTTGCCCTCGGCGTCCACGCCGCCCACCACGAGGTTGTAGCCCGTGGGGAAGCCGGCGAAGAAGCGGGCGCTGTCCGTGGAGCGCACGAAGACGATCGTGTTGGTCTTGAGGTAGAAGCACTGGAGGAGCTCGCGCACGTCCGCCTCGGACATGCCGGCGGCGACGCTCGCGCGATAGTACGGGAGCAGGTACTGGTCCATGCGCCCGAGGGAGATGGAGCTCGCGTTGGACTCGTGCTGCAGCGCCACGCACAGAAGCCAGGTCATCTGGAGCGCGTCGTAGAGGTCGCGGCAGGGCTCCGTCGCCACGTGGGCGAGCACCTCGGCCATCCTCCGCAGCTCGGCCGCGCGCTCGGGGCCTGCCGCGGGGACGGCGCGGGCGTTGGGGTCGGAGGGCTCGCGCCCGGCGGCCGCGTCCTCGGCCACGCGCTGGTAGCGGCAGACGTAGCCGATGAGGGCCCGCACGCAGAGGGCGCCCGCGCGCAGGAAGTCGTTCTCCGGCGCCGCCGCGCTCAGGGCCTCGACCTCCGCGAGGACGTCGCCGAGGCCGCGCGAGAGGACCTCGGGGATGTCCGCGATGATGTGCCCCTGACCCTTGTCCGTCTGCGCCACCGCAAACACCCGGTCCTTCTCGGCGGCGGCCACCTCGTCGGGACGGTGGGCGGTGTACCAGTCGTTGAGCGAGCGGCCCTTCCAGAAGGGGTAGAGCACCTCGCGATAGGTGCGCTTGTCCTCCTCGGAGACCTCGAAGGTGTCCTGCGGGCGCACGGGGAACTCGTCCAGCTCGTCAAGGATCCAGTAGGGGGACATCTCCGGGGAGACCACGCCGGCGCGCGGCTCCGACGTGCGGTTGCCCACGAGCAGGTCGTCGCCGTCGAGCACGATCTGGTGCCTCTCGAGCACGTGCGCAAAGGCCTTGGCCCTCCTCATGACGGGAGACTCGCCCTCGGTCTCGAGGTAGCTCTCGCGGTAGAGCAGGGCTCGTTCGAGCGAGATCTGCCGCGGGTTGGCAAACAGGGAGTCCTTGATGCGTCGGGTGCGCTGGGTGAGCATGGTCCCTCCTGACTCGGATTCTTGTTTTATCCGATATTATCCTATTTTGTATTGTTTGCAAGCATGAGAGGGGTAAAGGGTCGAGCTGGCGAGAAGAACGGCGGGGGCCGGGCGCCCTAGACGAAGAAGTCGGGCGCGACGTCGGCGATGCCGGGGCGCAGGAGCGACATGAGGCGCGTCTGCACGCAGACGAGAGACGCGTTGTGGGAGCGAATGGGCGCCAGCATGGCGCGGGCGGCGTTTCCCCGGGGGTGGGCCACGCTCGCCGCGAGCTGGGCGCGGTCCGTGTCTATCATCTGGGAGACGATTCTGCGCTGGTCCGCGGAGGGCACGCGGCTCCCGCGGCCGCACACGCGCTCGATGCAGTCCATGAGCTGCTCGATGTAGCGATCCTGGAGAGCGGCCATGCTCGCGGCGTCGCCCTCGAGGCCCCAGTGGCGATAGAGCTCCAGGAGCGCGCCGTGCTCGCGCTCGACGCGGCGGTGCGCCTCGACGGCGCCGCCGGCGCCCGAGGGAAGGGCGGCGCGCGTCATGTGGCAGCAGGTCCCGGGGCGCACGGCGACGCGCTCCACGTCCGCGAGGAAGGAGGTCACGAAGGAGTGGTCGGAGCCGCCGGAGGGCTGGAAGCGCACGCCCCTCCTCTCCACGAGCTCCCGCGAGAAGAGCTTGCCGCCCGCCGGGAGCAGCTGGCCGGAGGAGAGCAGCTTCCAGGCGGCCGCCCTGAAGTCGTGCTGCGTGGGGTAGGCGACCCCCTCGGAGGAGACCTCCGCCCGCGCGGAGCGGCCGCCAGGGAGGGCCACCGAGAGGACGAAGCCGCCTATGACGAGCTCGAGACCGCCCTTCTCGGCAGCCCCCACGAGGTCGGCGAGCATGGTCGGGTCCGACCAGCCGTCCGCGTCCGTCACCGCGACGTAGGTGCCCCGGGCCCGGTCGAGCGCGAGGTTGAGGGCGGTCTGGCGGTCGCAGTCGTCCGCCTGAACCAGGCGGATGCGCATGTCTCGCTCGGCGACGGACTCGAGCAGGCGCGGCGTCGCGTCCCGCGAGCCGGCGTCGACGACCACGAGCTCGAAGTTCCCGAGGGTCTGGTTCTGGAGGCTCTCGACGGCGCGCCGCACGGTCTTCTCGGCGTCATGGGTGACCATGAGGGCCGAGACAACCGGCGATGTAGGCGTGTAGTGCGACATGGCGCCGCGTCCTTCCACCCTGCCCAAGCGGGCCGCGAGTCAAATCACGTTCTTAAGGGTATCAGTCGCGGCAGCCGCCCCGAATGAGGGCCGCCGACCTTGCAAAATGAGCACAGTGGGGAGGCCTTTCGCCCCTAGGCGGCCGGCACGAGGAGGCCGAGCGTGAGCGCAAGCTGGACGGGGTCGACGGCCATGAGACCCGTCTCCACGATGTTGCCGTCCGCGTCCGTTGCCACGTCGGTCACGAGCGGGGCGTCGAATGAGGTGATGTTCTCCACCCCCACCGCCGCCACGGAGCCGGCAAGGGAGACCAGCTCGGACGCGTCCATGTTGGTCTTGATCTTCCTCAGGAGGTCCTCGGAGGAGCCCAGGAGCGCGGAGGGGTCCGTGCCGGCGAGCGCCGCCATCTCGGAAACCACGTCGCCGCTCGAGACCACCACGTGGTCGAACGCAATGCCCGTGGCAGAGGCGAGGGGACCCACGCAGGCGGCGGCGCCCTCGGTGGAAAAGAGGGTCGAGAGCGCGACGCGCGTCTCGCCCGAGGTCACGGCAACGTCCGCCGGAAGGTTGACGTAGCCGGCGGCCCCCTGCGTGTGGTTGACGGAGAGGACGCGGGCGGAGGTGAGGGCGGAGCCCGTGGCGTCCACGTCGTCCGTCACGAGGAGCAGGGTGAGCTCGCGGTCGTCCGCGGAGGCCGCGTGACCGGAGGTCGAGACCGCGACGGAGCCCTGGGCGTCCACGGCGCTCGAGAGCGCCGCCTCGCCCAGGCGGCTCTCGAGCCCCACCCGGTTCCAGACGGCGGAGACCACGATGCCCGCCGCCACGAACACGACCACGCACACGATGACGCCGATCGCGTTGCGGTACGGGTTCTCGCGCGGGACGTCCGTGCGCTCGAACCGCTCTCTCCGTCTGAACATCGTCGCCTCCCCTGCGGCAAGCCGCCCGTGCGTACTGCGTAACGTGTCTAGAACAGGATACCCAACATCCCCGCCACGAGGCCAACGGCAACCGAGACCGCGTAGACGAAGGCGGTGATGACCGCGTTCTGGCCGGCGCTCGCGTTGGTGCGCCAGAGCACGAGCAGGCCCACCCCGCCGGAGGAGAGCAGGCCCGCGAGCATGGGGCCCGTCGTGAGGACGCCCTCGAGGTAGAGCTCGGTTATGGCGACGCTCGCCCCGCAGTTGGGCACGAGCCCCACGAGCGCGGAGACGAAGGTGGCCCTCACCGGATGGTTGACGAGAAGGGCGGCGAGGGCGTCCGTCCCCACGAGCTCCATGACGAGGCCAAAGACGAAGGTGATCGCGAGAATCCAGGCGCCCACCTGCACCGTGTGCACCGCCGCGGAGCGCACGATCGCCCAGCGGCCGTGGCCGTGCTCGTGATCGTGGCCGTGCCCGTGGTCCGCCTCCTCGCAGTGGCAGCGGGCGCGCTCGCAGAGCTCGCTGATGTGCGGCCTCCCGTCACCGGCGCGATGCCACGCACGAAGGGCCACGTCCACGAGAAGGCCCACCACGACGCCCACGACGACCTTGGCGAGCACGATGGCCAGGAGCCTCCCCATGGGCTCCCGGTGCGCCAGGAACACGGGCACCATCTCGTCCGAGGTGGAGAGGATGACGGCCACGAGCGTGCCCGCCGTGACCACGCGGCCCGCGTAGAGCGTGGCCGCCATGGCGGAGAATCCGCACTGAGGGACGGCCCCCAGGAGCGCGCCCACCGCGGGGCCCGCCTTGCCGGAGCGCTCCACGAAGGCCTGGACGCGCTCCGCGCTCGCGTGCTCGAGAGCCTCCATGGCGAGGTACGTGACGAACAGGAACGGCACGAGTCGCAGCGTGTCCAGGGCGCTGTGCTCGAGAACGTGAAGAAGCAGGTCCAAGTTGATTCCTTCTTTGCTGGGTGCCCGTCACTCCCAGGGCACCAGAGAGCCTTCGGGATATTCTACCCCCACGAACGTGAGGCCTTTCGCGGGCGCGCAGGGCCCGGCGGCGGTGCGGTCGCGCGCCTCGAGCACGCGGGCGACCCACGCGGCGTCGCGGTGGCCGCGCCCCACCTCCACGAGCGTCCCGGCGATGGTGCGCACCATGTTGTGCAGGAAGGCGTTGCCCGTGACGTCTATGGCAACGAGCCCCTCCCCCGCCTCCGTCACGCGGGAGACGTCGAGGCGCCCCACGTAGCGGCACGTCGGCTTGCCCTCGGCAGAGCTCGCCTTGCAGAAGCTCTTGAAGTCGTGCTCGCCCACCAGGGCCCGCGCGGCCTCGTGCATGGCGTCCGCATCGAGCCTGCCCCGGTACCACCAGGCGTGGTCCCAGGCGAGGACGGGGCGGGCGTCAGAGGCGGCAATTCTATAACGGTAGCTGCGCGCGAGCGCGTCAAAGCGCGCCGAGAAGCCCGCGGGCGCCCGGTAGAGCGCCTGGACGGAGAGGTCGTCGGGCGTGAGCGCCACGAGGCTGCGCGTGAGGCGCGCGCCGGGAAGGGCGGCCTCCTCGTCCGTCACGGGAAGGCTCACGTACTGGGCGATGGCGTGCACGCCGGCGTCCGTGCGCCCGGCGCAGGTGAGCTCGCAGGGGCGGCGCAGCGCCGTCTCGAGGGCGCGGCGAAGCTCCCCCGCAACCGTACGGACGCCGGGCTGCTCAGCAAAGCCGGCGAACTCCGCCCCGCGGTACCCGAGCCGTATGACGAGCGTCGCGCCCTCTGACATCAACTCTCCCTTCTCCGTGCCCCCAAGGGGACGTGCCCCATTGTATGCGAGACGGGCCCGGCGGCCACGACCCGATCGCGGCGCGCGCCTTCGGGTCCGGCGCCACGCGCTGCGCTGCGCCAGGAGCCTAGAGCAGGACGGCAAGGGCCGTCCACGCTGCGGTCAGGGCGAGCATCAGCCAGTCCCGCGCGGCGAGCGGCCCCGCGAGCGAGGTCTGCTCCCCCGTGTAGCAGCGGTCCTCCATGGCGCGCCCGAGCTCGTCCGCCCGCCGAAAGAGCAAGACCACCAGGGGCACGAGCACCTGGCCCCAGGAGGCCACCCTGCGCAGCGCGCCGCCCTCGTCCGGACGCGCGCCACGGGCCCTCTGGGCGCTGCGAATCCGAAGCACCTCCTCGGCGGTAAGGGGGATGAACCTCAGGGCGATGGACGCCATCGTGGAGATGCCGCCCACCGGCACTCCCAGGCGCGAGAGGGGCCCCAGGAGGGATGCCAGGGCGTCGGCGATGGCCGGCGGCATGGTGGTGGCGGAGAACACGAGCGCAAAGCCCACCACGAGCACGATGCGCGCGATGGCCAGCGAGGTGCGCAGGAAGCCGCTGGTAGAGACCCCCGGCTGCCCCACCAGCACCACGGTGTTTGCCAGCAGGGAGAAGCCCAGGACAAGAAGGGCAGGCCGCAGGGCGAGAAGAACGCGGAGCGGCGAGGTCCCGCTCGCCGCGAGCGCCGCCGCGAGGCCCGCCGCCACGACGGCGAGCCCCGCCGGGGAGCCCGTCGCGAACGAGGCGACCGAGGCAACGAGCAGGCAGAGGACCTTGACGCGGGCGTCGAGGCGGTGGGCGAGCGTGTCGCCCGGCACGAACGACCCCAGGGCACGGCTCCTACGCATCCCCGACCTCCCCCAAAGCGGCGCACAGGCGCACGGAGAACGGGGCCGCGAGCCCCGCCGTCTCGTAGAGCACGGGGTCGCTCGCCGCCCGAGCCGGGTCCGCCACCGCCACGAGGCGCCCCTCCCTCAGAAGGGCCACGGAGGTCGCGTCCCCCAGCCACTCCCCGGCATCGTGCGTGATCACCACGACGGCGGCACCGCGCTCGACGAGCCCTCGCGCGACCTCCCGCAGCTCCTGCCGGGACTCCGCGTCCAGCCCTGCCGTGGGCTCGTCCAGGACGAGGGCCCCTCGCCCGCAGGCGACCACGCCCGCGAGCGCGACGCGCCTCATCTGCCCGCCCGAGAGCTCGAAGGGAGAGCGCTCGAGCAGATCCTCGCCAACGCCCAGCAGCGACGCCGCCTCGCGCGCCGCTTCCAGGGCCGCATCCTCCCCCAGGCCGCGCTGGCGCGGTCCGTAGGCTATGTCGTCGAGCACCGTGTCGCAGAAGAGCTGGTCCTCGGGACGCTGGAGGGCAAGGCCCACGTCACCGACGCGCACGGGCCGTCCGTCGAGCGCGGCGCCGCCCTCGTCCGGCTCCAGAACGCCCGCGAGCACGCCTCCCAGCGTGGTCTTGCCCGACCCCGATCTCCCCAGCACGAGCGTGAGCCCGCGGGCGGCGAGGGACACGTCGTCGAGCGCCCTCACGTCGTCATAGGACGTGCCCACGTGGGCGCAGGAGAGCTCGTGGGTGCCCGTGCGGGACCCCTCCCCCCGCGAGACGCGGGACGGCGCGCTGGCGTAGGAAGCAAGGCCCTCGGGGTCCGGCTCTGCGGGAAGCCGGTACCCCGCCGCCACGGCCACCGCGAGAGCCCGGGCAAGGGGGTCGGAGGCGAGCCCGGAGAGACCGAGCGCCCGATCGGACCGGAGGAAGTCCTCCGGCGCCCCCTGCCACACGAGGCGCCCCGAGGCCAGAACGGCCACGCGGTCGGCACCGAAGAGCGACTCGACGGAGTGCGCGACGTCCACCACGCCCACCCCCTGCCCCACGAGGGCGCGCACGATGCCGGACACGCGAAGGCGGGCGGCGTCGTCCAGCTGGGAGCCGACCTCGTCGAGAACGAGGTAGCGCGGCCGCATTGCCACCACGCCCGCGATGGCAAGGAGCTGCTGCTGACCTCCCGAGAGCTCGCTCGTCATGCGGTCCCCGAGATGGGCGATGCCGCAGGTTGAAAGGGCGTCCTCGGTGCGACGGAGCACCTCCTCGCGCGAGAGGCCGAGGTTGCGCGGACCAAACGCCACCTCGTCGGAGACGACGGCGCTCACGATCTGGTTGCGCGGGTCCTGGCGGACGTAGCCCACCAGACGCGCGAGCTCGCGCCGCTGCCCGTCTACGGAGACGGATCCCGCGCGAGGCACCAGGGAGCCGTTCATCAGGCGTCCCAGCGTGGACTTGCCCGACCCGTTCCTGCCAAGAAGAACGACGCGCTCGCCGGGCCCGACGACCAGCGAGACGCCGTCCACGGCGAGACTGGCTGAGGAGTAGCCAAAGGCCACGTTGCCGAGCTCTATCAACGGCGTCTCACCCCCTATGGAAAGGGCCCCGGCACGTGGCCGGGGCCCTGAGAGTCAAACCTTGTCGCAAGAGGGCGCTACTCGGCGTCCTTCTCGGCCTCGGCGGTCTCCTCGGCCTTGGGCTCCTCGACGGGAGCAGCCTCGACCTTGGTGACCTTGGCCTTGGGGGCGGCCTTGGTCTTGACGGGCTCGGTCACGAGCTCCATGATCACGACCTCGGCGGCGTCGCCCTTGCGGGGGCCGAGCTTCATGATGCGGGTGTAGCCGCCGTTGCGGTCGGCCCACATGCCCTGCGCGGCCTTCTCGAAGACCTCGCGGACGATCTCCTTGTCGCCGACCTTGGCGATGGCGAGACGACGGCTCGCGATGTCGCCCTTCTTGGCCCAGGTGATGACCTTGTCGACGTCAGGGCGAATGGCCTTGGCGCGCTGGTCGAGGGTCTTGATGCGGTCGTTCTCAAACAGGGCGCGAACAAGGCTCTTCTTCATGGCCTTGGTGTGGCTGGCGTCGGTGCCGAGCTTCATGCCCCTCTTCTTGTTGTGTCGCATTTCTTGCTTCTCCTAAATCCGGCGCGCCTAGGCCTTGAGAGACAGGCCCATGGTCTCGAGCTTGTCCTTGACTTCCTCTATGGACTTGACGCCAAAGTTTCTGATGTTGAGAAGGTCGTTCTCGGAGAACTCGACGAGCTGGCGCACGGAGTGGATGCCGGCGCGCTTGAGGCAGTTGTAGGAGCGGACGGAGAGGTCCAGGTCCTCGATCTGCTTGTCAAGCTCGACGTTGTCCTCAACGGTGCCCGTGGCGAAGATGGAGGCATCCTCGACGGGCTCGTCCTCGTCGGCCAGGCTCATGAACGCGGTCATGTGCTGGTTGATGATGTTGGCGGCCTCGACGATGGCGTCGCGCGGGGTGATCGAGCCGTTGGTCTCGATCTCGAGCACGAGACGGTCGTAGTCGGTGTGACGGCCAACGCGGCAGGCCTCGACGGCCTTGGCGCAGCGACGCACGGGCGAGTAGAGCGAGTCGACGTGAATGATCCCAATGGGATCGCTCTCGCGCTCGTTGTCCTCGCCGGAGACGTAGCCGCGGCCCACGCCGACGCGCATCCTCATGGTGAGGTGGGCGCCGGCACCAAGGGTGCAGATGACGTGGTCGGGGTTCACGAGCTCGAACTCGGCGGGAACGTCGAAGTCGCCACCGGTGACGGTCATCGGGCCGTCAACCGAGATGGACGCCTCAGCCTCGTCGCCGGTCCCCATGGAGCGGAAGACAAGGCCCTTCACGTTGAGGACGATGTCGGTGACGTCCTCGTAGACGCCCTCGACGGTCGTGAACTCGTGCTGGACGCCATCGATCTGGATGGCCTCCACAGCCGCCCCGGAAAGGGAGGACAGCAGCACGCGGCGAAGGGAGTTGCCCAGCGTGTCGCCGTAGCCGCGCTCGAGCGGCTCGGCGCTCACGCGCGCGAGGTTCTCGCTGATCTCCTCGACCGACACCTGCGGTCGGATGAACTCGGACATTCCTACCTCCAAATCGTGTCGGGCTTACTTACTTGGAGTAGAGCTCGACGATCAGCTGCGCGTCGATGTCAAGATCGATCTGGTCGCGCGTGGGGAGCTGGAGGACGGTGCCCTTGAGCTTCTCGATGTCGACCTCGAGCCAGGCGGGAACGGCCATGTGCTCGGAGGAGATGAGGGCCTCCTTGATGGGAAGGAGGTCGCGGGCCTTCTCGGCCACGGCAACCACGTCGCCGGCCTTGACCTGGAAGGAGGGGATGTCCACGCGACGGCCGTTCACGGTGATGTGGCCGTGACGGACGGTCTGACGGGCCTCCTTGCGGGTGCGGGCGAAGCCGAGACGGAAGACGACGTTGTCGAGACGACGCTCGAGAAGGGCCATCAGGTTGTCACCGGTGATGCCCTCGAGCTTCAGGGCCTTCTCGTAGTAGCCGTGGAACTGCTTCTCGAGAACGCCGTAGATGAACTTGGCCTTCTGCTTCTCGCGGAGCTGGATGCCGTACTCGCTCTCCTGGCGACGACGACGCTTGGGCTCGCGGTTGGAAGTCTTGTTGATCCCCATCACAACGGGGTCGATGCCGAGCTGGCGGCACCTCTTGAGGACCGGGGTCCTATCGATAGCCATTGATGCTCCTCCTAGCTACACGCGACGACGCTTGCTCAGACGGCAGCCGTTGTGCGCGATGGGGGTCTTGTCCTGAATGCCCGAAACCTCGAGGCCGGCGGCCTGGAGGGAACGGATGGCGGTCTCGCGGCCGGAGCCGGGACCCTTCACGAAGACGGCCACCTTGTGCAGGCCGTGCTCCATGGCCGCCTTGGCGGCCGCCTCGGCGGCGAGCTGAGCGGCGAAGGGTGTGGACTTACGGGAGCCCTTGAAGCCCACGGTGCCACCGGACTGCCAGGAGATGACGTTGCCCTGGGGGTCGGTGATGGAGACGATCGTGTTGTTGAACGTGCTCTTGATGTGGGCCTGGCCCACGGCGATGTTCTTGCGCTCGGAACGGCGGACGCGCGTGGTGCGAGCGTTCTTCTTCTGCGGCATTGTCTACTCCCTAGCCCCTCTTCTTGGCACCGATCTGACGCTTCTTGCCCTTGCGGGTGCGAGCGTTGGTGTGGGTGCGCTGACCGTGGACAGGAAGGCCCTTGCGGTGACGGAGGCCGCGGTAGCAGCCGATCTCCATCAGGCGGGCGGTGTTCTGCCTCACCTCGCGGCGAAGGTCGCCCTCGGTGGTGTAGTTGGCGTCAACGAAGTCACGGATCTTGGTGACCTCGTCCTCGGTGAGGTCCTTGACGCGGGTGTCCGGGTTCACACCGGTCTCAGCGCAGATCTTGGTCGCGCGGGTCTGACCGATGCCGTAGATGTAGGTGAGTCCAACCTCGACGCGCTTCTCGCGCGGCAGGTCGACGCCGTTAATACGGGCCAACTTGAAGCTCCTTCCCTAGCCCTGACGCTGCTTGTGGCGCGGGTTCTCGCAGATCACGTAGACCTTGCCGTGGCGACGAATGATCTTGCACTTGTCGCACATCTTCTTGACCGAAGGACGTACCTTCATGAGCCTTACCTTTCTGGTAGTGCTGACACGAACTTATCTACTCGCCCAGCCGCTGGCGTGAATATCCACAGCTGAAGGGCGCGCCTCCCCTACTTGTAGCGGTAGGTGATGCGCCCCCTGGTGAGGTCGTACGGGGAAATCTCCACCACGACCTTGTCGCCGGGCAGGATGCGGATGTAGTTCATCCTGATCTTGCCCGAGATGGTGCAGAGAATGGTCTTGCCGTTCTCAAGCTCAACGTTGAACATGGCGTTGGGCAGAGGCTCTACGACCTTGCCCTCAAGCTCGATTGCGTCCTGCTTGCTCAAAATCTGCACCCTCTCCACTCTGACAGCGACCAAATATCATACCTAAAACTCACACTTCAGTCCACGCTGCATCATACGAACACAACGTGGACTGGAAAGGGCGTGCGGAGGCCGGCTAGGCCTCCGCGCCGCCCTGCATCGGGCACCACGGACCCTGTTCGTCCTCCGTGAGGATGACGGGACCGTCCGCGGTGACCGCGACCGTGTTCTCGTAGTGCGCGGCGGGAAGGCCGTCGCGGGTGACGACCGTCCAGCCGTTGGCGAGCGTCTCGCACTCGTAGGTGCCCATGGTGATCATGGGCTCGATGGCAATGACCATGCCCGCCTGGAGCTTGACGCCGCGACCGCGCTTGCCGTAGTTGCGGACCTCGGGGTCCTCGTGCATGACGCGACCGACGCCGTGCCCCACGTAGTCGCGGACCACGCCATAGCCGTTGCCCTCGGCGAGCTCCTGCACCGCGGCGCCGATGTCACCGAGGTGGTTGCCCGGCACGGCCTGCTCGATGGCGGCCTTGAGGCAGTCGCGCGTGCACTCGCAGAGCGCCCTGTACTCCTCCGACGGGGTGCCCACGTAGAAGGTCCAGGCGTTGTCACCCACCCAGCCCTGGTACGTGGCGCCCGTGTCGATGGAGATGATGTCCCCGTCCTGCAGGATGGTCGCAGGGGAGGGGATGCCGTGGACGATCTGCTCGTTCACGGAGGAGCAGATGCTCGCCGGGAAGCCGCCGTAGCCCTTGAAGGTGGGGACGGCGCCGTGAAGGCGGATGAAGCCCTCCACCACCTGGTCGATCTCCTTGGTGGAGACGCCGGGGCGCACAAGGGCGCCGGCACGACGAAGGGCCGCCTTGGACAGAGCCCCGGCGGCCTTCATCTGCTCTATATCAATTGGTGACTTGATGTTGATCATAGGTTGAGGAGCGTCTTGACGTCAGCGTAGACCTCGTCGACGGGACGGTCTCCGTCTGCCTCCCTGAGAATAGAGTGGCCCTTGTAGTACTCGACGAGTGGAGCCGTCTGGCTCTGGTAGACGTCGAGGCGGTGCTGAATTGTCTCGGGCTTGTCGTCGTCACGCTGGTACATCTCGCCGCCGCAGCGCGGGCAGGTGTCCACGCCGGCAGGGGCGGTGTAGCCGCAGTCGCGGCAGGTCCTGCGGGAGCTGAGGCGCTCCACGATGACGGCAGGCTCTACGGAGACGAGAAGGGCGGCGTCGAGCGTGCGACCCATGGCGGCGAGCTCGGAGTCGAGCGCCACGGCCTGGGCGGTGTTGCGCGGGAAGCCGTCGAGGATGAAGCCCTTCTGGGCGTCG
The DNA here is from genome assembly GCA_944321005.1 of uncultured Atopobiaceae bacterium. Lineage (GTDB taxonomy): Bacteria > Actinomycetota > Coriobacteriia > Coriobacteriales > Atopobiaceae > Thermophilibacter. Next base: position 24,866 of record CALUJT010000003.1, read on the forward strand.
TCGGCCTCGAGGCGCTCCTTCACCAGGTCGATGACCAGGTCGTCGGGAACGAGCTTGCCCTCGTCCATGTAGCCCTTGGCCTTCTTGCCGAGCCTCGAGCCCTCCTTGATGGCCGCGCGGAGCAGGTCGCCGGTGGAGATGTGGGCGAAGCCAAACTCAGCAACGAGCTTCTGAGCCTGGGTCCCCTTGCCAGCGCCCGGGGCGCCGAGAAGAACGATGTTCATGATGCCGACCGCCTTTCCCTAGTCCAACTCTCTTGCCCTACCGTACCCGACGGGCCTACTTGAAGAACCCGTCGTAATTGTGCATCTTGAGCTGGCTCTCGATGGAGGAGAGCGTGTCCATGGCAACACTCACCATGATGAGGATCGAGGTTCCGCCAAACGCCTGGATGAGCGTGTTCCCGGTGAACCAGAAGATGATCGAGGGCACCACCGCCAGGACGGCCATGAAGAGGGCGCCCGGGAGCGTGATGTGGTCGATCGTACTCTTGATGTAGGCGGCCGTGGCGGCGCCCGGACGGACGCCGGGGATGAAGCCGCCCTGCTTGCGCAGCTGGTCCGCGGTCTCGGTGGGGTTGAACACCATCGACGAGTAGAAGTACGCGAAGGCGACGATCAGCGCAACCGAGAGAATCCAGTTGATCCACCCCGTGGAGAGGGCGTTGGCAACGGCCTGGACCCAGTCCACGTTGGGGAAGAACACGGCGAGCTGAGCGGGCAGGTACAGGATCGCCGAGGCGAAGATGATCGGGACGACGCCGGCGGTGTTCACCTTGATGGGAAGATAGGTGGACTGGCCGCCCATCATCCTGCGTCCCACGACGCGCTTGGCGTACTGGATGGGGATGCGCCGCTGGCCGCGCTCGACGTAGACGATCACCGGGATGATGGCGATGACGATGAGCAGGGTCACGACCGTAAGGATGATGTTGCCCGCGGAGGCGACGGACGAGATGAGCGAGGAGGGCAGGCCGGACATGATGTTCGCAAAGATGATGAGCGACATTCCGTTGCCCACGCCGCGCTGCGTGATGATCTCGCCGAGCCACATGATCATCATGGCGCCCACCAGCATGGTGAATACCACCACGATGTCCAGAAGAATCTCGGGCGCACCGGCGTTGGCGAATGTCACGCCGTAGCTCCTGAAGAGGAACAGGTAGCCGACGGCGTTGAGAAGGGCGAGGCCGATCGTGAGGTAGCGCGTGTACTGCGTGATCTTGCGCTGACCGGCCTCACCCTCCTTGGCAAGCTCGCCGAGGGAGGGAATCACGGCCTGCATGAGCTGCAGGATGATCTGAGCCGTGATGTAGGGCATGATTCCCAGGCTGAACACAGACATGCGGGAAAGCGCGCCACCCGAGAACAGGTTGAGCACGGCCATCGCACCGCTCGTGGACAGGCCAGACTGATAGGCGCTGAGCATGTCCTGGAACGGCGCGCCCGGAACAGGCAGGTACGCACCGATGCGGTACAGCAGGAGGATGCCCGCCGTCAGCAGGAGCTTCTGCCTGAGCTCCGGAATGCGAAACGCATTGGCGATTCCCTTTAGCACGCCTGCTCGACCTTTCCTCCGGCCGCCTCGATCTTAGCCTGTGCGGAGGCGGAGACCTTGTCCACCTTGACGGTGAGCTTCTTGGTGAGCTCGCCGTCGCCGAGGACCTTCACGGGAATATAGTTGTGCTTGATGACGCCCTTGGCAACCAGGGTGTCGGCGTCGACGGTCTCCCCGTCGGCGAACAGCACCTCGAGGCGGGAGACGTTCACCGGAGCGTACTCCACGCGGTTGTGGTTGGTGAAGCCGGGGAGCTTGGGGAGGCGCATCGCGAGCGGCTGCTGGCCACCCTCGAAGCCCTTGCCCTTGCCGCCACCGGAGCGGGAGAGCTGGCCCTTGGTGCCGCGGCCGGCAGTGGTGCCGTGACCGGACGAGTTACCGCGGCCGATGCGCTTGCGGTTCTTGCGCGAGCCCTCCGCGGGACGCAGATCGTTGAGCTGCATGAGTGACTCCTAGTTCTCTTCCACAGTGACAAGGTGCTTGACCTTGAAGATCATTCCACGGATGCTCGGGTTGTCCGGCTGCTCGACGACGTCGCCGATCTTGCG
>CALUJT010000004.1 GCA_944321005.1 uncultured Atopobiaceae bacterium
CGAAGACGTCGCCGCCCACCACGCGCGGGAAGGAGGAGCGGATGTACTCCTCGAGGACGAGGGTGCCGTTGCGGGAGTACCCCCGCGCGTGGCAGAGCGCGCGCTCGACAGACGCCTCGTCGAGAGAGCCGAGCACCGTGATGCCCTTTGAGCCGGAGGAGTCCGTGGGCTTGATGACGACCGGCTCCCTCATATCCCGCGCGAGCTCGAGGACCTCGCTAGCCGAGGCTTCGGAGGCAAGACTCGCATGGCGCGGGCAGGGAAGGCCGGCCGCGGAGAGGTGCTCACGAAAGAGGTGCTTCTCGCTCAGTGTCTCCACGGCGACAAGGGGGTTGGTGGGAAGTCCCAGGCGCTCGCAGACGTACGCGGCGGTTGGCGCGGCGACATCAGTCCCAAAAGAGAGGACGCCTCTCACCCCCTCCTTGCGAGCAATCTCGAGTATGCGCTCGCGATCGGTGGTGCTCTCGCGGTAGAACACGTCCGAGAAGAACTGGCCCGGGTTGTCGGGCAGGTAGTCGCAGAGCACCGTCCTCAGGCCCAGGCGCCGCGCGGCGGAGATTGCGGGAACCTGGTGGCGCGCGCCGCCGAGGAGCAAGATGCTCCTCCTATCATCAGCGCGCGTCATAGAAGGCACGCACCTCGCAGATCACGCGCCGGACGTCTTCGGGCGAGAGCCCGTAGTACATCGGAAGGCGGACGAGCCGCTCGCTCTCCCTGGTGGTGAACTCGTCCTCCCCGTGGAACCTGCCGAACATCTTCCCCGCCGGCGAGCTGTGCAGCGGGATGTAGTGGAACACCGACTGTATGTTCCTGGCACGCAGATGTGCGATGAGCTCGGAGCGCTCGGCGAGGTCTGTGCACTTGAGGTAGAACATGTGGGCGTTGTGGACGCACTCGGGGGGCACGGCGGGAAGCTCGATGAGACCGCTCTTCGCAAGCGGGGAGAGTCCCTCGTAGTAGGCCGCCCATGTGGCGAGCCTGTCCTCGTTGATCTTGTCAGCCTGCTCGAGCTGGGCCCAGAGGTAGGCGGCGTTGAGGTCGCTCTGGAGGTAGGAGCTGCCGCGGTCCACCCAGGTGTACTTGTCCACCTGGCCGCGGAAGAAGCGCTGGCGGTTGGTGCCCTTCTCGCGGATTATCTCCGCGCGCTCGATGTAGGTGGGGTCGTTGATGACGATGGCGCCGCCCTCGCCCATCGAGTAGTTCTTGGTCTCGTGGAAGGAGTAGCAGCCGAACGTCCCTATGGTCCCGCAGGCCCTCCCCTTGTAGGTGCTCATGACCGCCTGCGCGGCGTCCTCGACGACGATGAGGTTGTGGCGGCGGGCGATCTTGATGATGGCGTCCATCTCGCAGGCAACGCCGGCGTAGTGAACGGGCACGATGACGCGGGTGCGCTCGGTGACTGCCGCCTCAATCTTGGCCTCGTCGATGTTCATGGTGTCCGGGCGCACGTCCACGAAAACGAGCGTGGCCCCCATGGCCTGGAAGGCCGTGGCCGTGGAGGAGAACGTGAAGCTGGGGAGGATGACCTCGTCCCCGGGCTTGAGGTCGCACAGGACCGCCGCCATCTCCAGCGCCGCGGTGCCGCTTGTGGTGAGCAGGACCTTCTCGGCGTTGAAGCGCTCCTCCATCCAGGCGTGGCACTTGCGGGAGAAGGGACCGTCCCCGCAGATCTTGTGGTTGATCTCCGCCGCCTCGCGCACGTAGTCCATCTCGGTGCCCACGTAGGGCGGGATGTTGAAGTTCACAACGCTCTCGGTCATGGTCATGCCGTCTCCAAAACTATGCTCATACACCAGGGCTGGCTGTACGTCCCTTGAACGCACATACACTATAGTTGATGGCCAAACAATCGGTTCCCGGAGCTAGGCAACCTCGAGGAGTCACATGGACTGGTCACGTTACACCTATCTGCTAGGGGCGCTCGTCATGGCAGCCGCCGTGCTGGCGCTCTCCATTCGCTCAGTCCCGGGGCTCACCACACCGTCCCGTAAGAAGACGAGGTCGGAGCTCGTACTCCTTGGCCTCGTGGTGGCACTGGGGCTCCTCGTGGTCTATGGGCGTTTCTATGCGGGAGACCTGCTCTTCTCCTACACCGACGTCGGCTCGGACACCTCCGAGCAGTATGTCCCCTACTATCTCAGCCTTCTCAGGAGCATACGCGAGGGCACCCTCGGTACCTGGAACTTCGACTACGGCCTCGGCTCGAGTTTCATGTCCTACCAGTCGTGGACCCTCGATCCTTTCAACCTCGTGCTCGTGCCGCTCTGCCTTGCGCTCGGAGACTCGTTTCTCGGCATCGCGCTCGTCATAGTCCAGTCGCTCAAGGTGGTCTCGTGCGCCTATCTCTTTGATCACCTTCTAACGAGCTACTGCGAGCAGCCCCTCTCGCGCGTGCTCGGGGCGTCGCTCTTCTCCTTCTGCGGCTTCCTCATGCTCTGGGGCCAGCACTACTGGCTCGGTACGGTACTCGTCATGACAGTCGCCCTCCTCGTGGCACTAGAGGCACTCATGACGCGCTGGAGCGTGCTGCGCTTTCTCACCGTCATGGTCATGACGGCGCTCTGCGTTCTCATGAGCACCTACTCCGGCTTCATGATCATGCTCTTTGCAGCTATCTACGCGCTGCTCAGGGTCATCGCCACCGCCCCTGAGCCGGGCGCGGGCAGTGCAGCCCGCCGCTACTTCGGACTTGCCGCGCCCGTCGTCTGCGGACTCCTCGTCTCCATGGTCACCGTTGCCCCCTACGCCTCGCTGCTGCTCGGCGAGTCCTCGCGCGTAGGCGGCGAGGGGTCCTCCACCCTTTCCTCCGCCGCTGGATACCTCACGAGCTTCGTTCCCCTTCGCTGGGTGCCGGCAATCCTGAGCAGGCTCCTCGGGAGCGGTCTCATCTGTACCGTGTCGGATATCCCTGCAGAGCTCGTCCCGCCGACGGATGACTTCGGATACGTGAACGTCTACGAGTTCATACAGCTGGGCTTCTCCGTCGGGACCATCATTCTCCTGGGGCAGTTCGCCCACTGGGTGGCAACCGAGGCAAGCGTCAGGACGAGAATCGTCGCTTCGGTGGCGGCGGCGCTCTGCCTGCTCTACTGCTTCAACTTCTTCCTCCCGGCGCTCTCCAACGTCTTTGTGGACCCAAAGTACCGGAGCTCCTTCACTATTGCCATACCCGTCTGCCTGGCGATGAGCGTGGGCTGGGAGAAAAGAATCGCCTGTGGGAGGGTTGCAAAGGCTCCGCTCGCCGTCTGCTCTGCCATTACCCTCGCCGTTCTCGCATGGTCCCTCGCGGGCACGGTCGACGGCAGGGCCGAGTGCCTCGCCTTCCTCGCAGCCGCCATCGTTCTCACCGGCGCCCTTCTCGCCCCCACCGGCGATGACCGCGTCAAAGCGACCCTTTTGGCGCTCGCCTGCGCCTGCCTCGTGGGGACCTCGGTCGTTGACGCCTTCTTCGTGACCAACCGCCGCACCGCGAGCACAAGCGAGACCTTCCCCGGAGCCTCCGCCCAGAGCACTGACGGGGACACCCTCGAGGCGCTCGCCTGGCTTGAAGAGCAGGACCCCACGCTCTGGCGAGTCGAGAAGCTCTACACGGACTGGACCCGGCTCAACGATGCGCTCGTTCAGGGCTATGCGGGAATCTCCTCCTATAACTCCACCCTCGACAGCGATGTCATCGACTTCTACCGCGCGCTGTGGCCCAACATGCTCGTGGGAGACACCGCGTACCAGGAGTACCTCAACGACCCAGACCACGTTTCCCTGCTCAGGGTCCTCGGCGTGAAATACCTTCTCGCCCATGACGTCCTGCCCTTTGCCTGGGCGACGCAGATAGCGCAGTTCGGGGACGTCTATGTCTACCAGGTACAGGGGGTGCAGTCCATCCTCAGCGTAAGAACAGGAGCCGTCTCCGAAAGCTCCGTCTCGGACATGGACCCACAGAGGAAGGAAAGCCTCCTCTCCGCCAGCGCCATCGTTCCCGACGATGTGGCCGCCGCGCTCGACGAGGCTCCTGCCTCGGACGGCGACTACACCTATGACGGAAACACCGTTCCCGGGCCTGATGGGCAGATTGTCTACGAGCCCTTTGCGGAAGCGTCGCTGAGCGGCTCCGGCTCCATCACCGGTACCTTCTCCGCGGTTGCGGACAGCTCAGTGCTGTGCCTCGCGGTTCCCAACACCGCCGGATGGAGAGTGTACATTGACGGTGCCGAGGTCGATACCTTCCGCATAAACTACGGGTTCCTGGGTTGCGTGGTCTCCGCCGGAACTCACACCATTGAGGCTCACTTCGAGCCGGCGAACATCGAATACGGCGTCGCGCTCACGGCTACGGGAGTGCTTCTTGCAGCGATCTTCTGCGTAATCGGGCGTCGGCGCGACAATAGGTAGTCAGGTAGAGGTCACGCGATACGCTTAATTCCCAAGAACAGCAACGGGGCGCCCGTCGGATTCGACGGGCGCCCCAATTGTCTGCGTCAGGGTCTTGTGCTAATAGCTGTAGACCTTGGTCCCCAGGGGGATGTAGTCGTAGATCCACTTGGCCTCGTCGAACCACAGGCGCACGCAGCCGTGGGTCTCGGGACGACCGATGGTAGTGTCGTACTGAACGCCCGGGAAACCGGTGCCGCGATAGTAGCCCGTAGAGTGGAAGCGCTGGCCCTCGCCGTCGGGGCTTCCACTGGGGATGAAGAACTCGGTCCAGTAGTAGTAGTCCGGGTCGTAACCCATGACCTCCCCCTTGCCGAGCACCTTGAAGACGCCGCGGGCGGTAATGCCAAAGGTAGGATCGTGCGGGTTAGTGGTGCCCACACTGCAGATCCAGTCCTTGATCGGCTCCCAGTTACCAGCAGAGCCCTGGAAGATGACCGTACGGCAGTTGGTGTTGTCGATGCAGATGAGGTAGCTGGTCTCGCTGGTCCAGTCCTTAATCGACTGGTAGGCGCTATAGGCAGCGTCGGTGAAGGCCTGGGAGGTGCCGTCGGCGTAGTAGAAGTACCAGGTGCCGTCCTGGTCGATCCAGCCGTAGCCCTGGGTGACCTCGAGCGTCCAGCGCTGGGAGGCGGAGGAGACGTCGAGGTTGGCCTGGTTGACGCTGTTGTTGGAGGCGACGTTCAGAGCCTTGCCGGAGTTGAGGTTCACGAAGACGATGCCGCCGCCGTCAGCGATCTGGACGTCCCAGAGCTGGGCGGGCGAGCCGTTGATGTCGTACTGCTGGACGGGGGCCCCGTTGGCGGTCGAGCCGTTGGTCACGTCGATGACCTTGCCGGACTTGAAGTTCTTGATCGCGTAGCCGTTGCCCGACACCACGATGTAGAACTTCTGGGCGACGGAGTTGTTGTCGCCGTACACCTGGATGCCAGCGCCGGAGGCGTTGGAGCCGTTCACGACGTCGAGGGACAGGCCGGGCTGGGCGCCGGAGTGAATCTCGTAGAGACCCTCGGAGATGAGGGCGCAGGAAATGAACACGAAGTGCTGGTTCCTGGAGCCCGAGGCGTTTGCCATCACGAGGTCGTCACCGTCGGCGGCGCCTCCAAGGGAGATGACCTGGCCGGAGAGCTCGTTCATGAACGAGAAGAACGCGCCGTTCCAAACGGCCTTCCAGGTATCCGAGCCGCTCGCGGCCGTCTTGGAGCTGCCCTGCTGGGTCACGGTCGAGCCGGACTGCGTGAGCCAGCCGCCGGACGCCGCCGTGCGGATGCGGTAGGTGTCGGAGGAGGCGTCGTAGACCACCTGGAAGCGCTGGGCGAGAGAGCCGTTGCTGGTGTAGATCTGCGCCTTCGCGCCGCTCGCGGAGGAGCCCGACTCGATGTCGACGACCTTGTTGGTGTCGAGGACCGAGCCGATGGAGTAGATTCCGTTGCTCAGAATCGAGGTCGGGGCGAGCCAGAACTTCTGCGCGGCGGTGCCGTTGTAGGTGTAGACCTGCAGGTTGGACCCATTGCCAATGACTCCGGAAGCGACGTCGAGGGCAAGGCCGTTGGCCTTGTTGATGAGCGAGAAGGACCCGTCGGCGTTGGCACGCAGGGCCCACTTCTGGGCGTCCGTGCCGTTGTACTCCCACTGCCAGACGTTGGAGGTGGGGACGAGGTTGCCGTTGTCGACGTCGAGGACCTTGCCGGTTCCGATGACGGTGATGGTGTAGAAGCCCGTGCCGTCGTCGTGGAGGTAGAGCCTCTGCGCGCTGGAGCCGTTCTTCTCGAAGACCTGCGCGTTGGCCCCGTTGGAGAGGGAGCCGGATGCGATGTCCACGGCGTGGCCGCCCTGCTGGGAGCCGACCACGAGGACGTAAGCACCGTCCATGCCCGTCACGCCCGCCTCGACCTTGGGGCTGAAGCTCAGGAGGTTGAAGAGCTGGCCCTGGGTGTCGTTGGCGGAGTGAACCTCGACGTTGGCGCCGTTGGAGGCGATGCCGCCGGCGAGGCTGAGCACGAGGTCGGCCCTCAGTCCGGAGACGATGAGGTACGAGCCGCCGCTCTTGACGAACTTCCAGAGCTGGGCGGCGGAGCCGTTGGCCTCGTAGATCTGGACGTTGGTGCCGTCCGCCGAGCTGCCGCCCGCCACGTCGAGGACCATGTTCGTCCCGTCGAGGCCGATGGTGAAGTACTGGGTGCCGTTGTAGCGCGTGATGCGCCAGCGCTGGGCGGCGGACATGTTGCTGCCGAAGATCTGGACGTTGGTGAAGTTGCTGGTGGCGCCGCTGGCGACGTCGAGGACCTGCGTGAGACCGCCCGCGGCCTGCACGAGGTAGACGCCGTCCTCGATGATGATGCCGTCGTCGTCCGCGGCGCTCGTCACCGGAAGGAACCAGAACTTCTGAGAGGCCGTGCCGTTGCCGGTGTAGGTCTGGACGTTGGCGCCCGCCAGGAAGGTCCCGCCGGAGACGTCGAGGAAGAGGCCGCTGGCCTTGTTCTGGAGGGAGAGCGTCCCGTCCTCGTTGCGATGGAGCGCCCACTTCTGGGCGTCGGAGCCGTTCTTGGTGTTCTGGCTCACGTTGGTCCCGGGGACGATGCTGCCGTTCTCGGCCTCCAGGGCCTTGCCCGAGCCGCTCACGACGATGGTGTAGTACCCGTCCCCGTCCGCCACCAGCGTGAGATGCTGGCTGCCGGAGTTTGCCTTGTTGGTGAGCTGGACGTTCGCCCCGTCGGCGAGGGAACCGGAGGCGACGCCGACGGCAAGCCCGCTCTCCTCGCCGCCGGCGACGATGAAGTAGGTCCCCTCCTCGACGGTGTCGCCGCTCGGGACGTCAACGATGGTCGAGAGGAAGTGGAAAATCTGGGCGCCGGAGCCGTTGCTCTCCCAGACCTGCACGTTGGTGCCCGCGGTGGTGCCGCCGTTGGAGAGGTCGAGGACGAGGTTGGGGTTCAGCTTGGAGACGAGCACGTAACCGCCGCCGCGCTCGACGATCTTCCAGAGCTGCGCGTCGGAGTGGTTGGAGTCGTAGATCCAGACGTTCGTGCCGGGCGCTGCGGTCCCTCCGGCCACGTCGAGGACCTTGTTGGTGCCGGCGATGCCCACCGTGTAGTAGCCGGTCTTCTTGTCGTAGGTGATCTGCCACTTCTGGGTCGAGGACATGGTGGCGTTGTCGGTCTGGACGTTGGCGGTGCTGGATGTCGAGTCCCCCGCGGTGTCGAGCACCTGGGAGCTCTGCGAGGACTGAATGAGGTAGGTCCCGTCCTCGATGACCGGGGCGGCGGGCTCCTCGTCGTCATCCTCGGAATCGAGGGAGGCGCCGGGCTGGTCGTCCTCGGAGGAGCCGGGGTCGGGCTGACCGGGGGTCGTCTGGTCCTCGACGGTGACGAAGGCGTCCGTCAGGTCGTCGACGATCTCGTCATAGCGACTCGCCTCCTCCTCGGTCACCTCTTCCGCGCCCGCAGGGGCGGAGGGATCCTTGGAGGGGACGTCCGCAGCGCCGTCAGCGACCTCGTCGGTGCCGGAAGGATCGCTCATGGAGCTGGCGGCGTCCGCGGCAGGCTCTTCGACCTCAGGCTCGGGCGCCGCCTCAACGGGCTCCTCGACCTCCGGATCGGGCATCGGGGCTACCTGGTCCGTGCCCGGGACGTCAGCAGCGTCCTGCCGGGACTGCTGGGACTGCTCGACCTGCTCGCCCACAAGGTCGGCGAACTCGTTGACGGAGGTCGCGCCGGCGAGGTCCGCCCGGTCCGAGGGGCTCTCGGGAGTGGCGTCCCCGAGGGTGGCGACCCCGTCGGGGGCGACGTCGACGCCCTCGGCGAGCGCGACGGAGGGAACGCCCGTCAGCGCCACGCAGACGCCCGCAGATGAAAGCAGCAAGGCGAGAGACCGCCTCGGGTTAAAGCAACGTCTTCCCATACTCATCAATCCTCTCGTCGGTCGGCATGGGGCAGAGCCAACTACATCATCATTCTATGCAATGGCGGCGGCCCTAAGTTGCGCAACTTGGCGAAAGCCGAGAATCGGGAGCAAAACGGGAACGGAGGGGCGCGACCAGTCGCAACCCCTCCGTCAAGCTCAGGTTAAGCCCTCTGCCCTATCCCCTCAGGCTCGCCAGGTACTCCGCGAGCTCGTCCTCCCAGTCTCGCGGGGAGAAGCCCGCGGCCTCGAGCTTGGAGAGGTCGAGCGCAGAGTGCTCCGGGCGCGGGGCGACGGGCCCCTTTGCGCTGGCGTAGTACTCCGCGGTGGTCACGGGGACGACCTTGTCCCCGTTTCCGTTTGCGGCCTCGAAGGTGGCGCGGGCGATGTCCGCCCAGGTGCGCACGGCGCCGGAGCCCGTCATGTCGTAGAGGCCGAAGGGCGCGCCGGAGTCCAGCAGGTGGAAGATGGCGAGGGCCATCTGGTCGGTGAAGGTGAGCCGGCCCTCCTGGTCGCACACCACCGTCACCTGCTGCAGCTCCCCCGCCGCCACGCGGTCAGAGAGGCCCCACATGGTCCTGACGAAGTTCTTGCCGTCGCCGATGACCCAGCTCGAGCGCAGGATGTAGTGCGCGGGGCACCCCATGACCGCGAGGTCGCCCGCCGCCTTGGACTGTCCGTAGACGCCGAGCGGCGAGAGGGGCTCGTCCTCGTCGTGCATCTCGCGCGTGCCGTCGAAGACGTAGTCGGACGAGACGTGAACGAGCGTGATCTCATGCGCGGCGCAGGCGCGGGCGAGAAGGGACGGCCCCGTCGCGTTGGCCCGCCAGCAGGCGACGCGTCCCTCGGGCGTCTCCGCGGCGTCCACCGCCGTGAAGGCGCCGCAGTTGATGACGGTGCCGTAGAGGCCCCAGTCAACTCCGTCGTAGGCGGCCGGGTCGCCCATGTCAAAGGTGTCGATGTCGCAGAAGTCGAAGTCGCCCGCGAGGCCGCGCGCCTCCGCGAGGGCGCGCACGGCGCGGCCGAGCTGGCCGTAGCAGCCGGTGACGAGGGTCCTCCTGGAGCCCATGGTCCTTCTCGCCTCCCCTACTGGCCCTGCTTGGCGTACTTGGCCTCGGTGGCCGCCTTGGCCGGGCGCCACCAGTCCTCGTGCTCGCGGTACCAGGCGATGGTGGCCTCAAGGCCGCTCTCGAAGTCGGTGTGCCGGGGCTCCCAGCCGAGCTCGCGGCGGAGCTTGGTGGAGTCGATCGCGTAGCGGCGGTCGTGGCCGGGGCGGTCGCGCACCCAGTCGAAGTCGTCCTCGGGCTTGCCCATGGCCTTGAGGATGGCGCGGAGCACGGTGATGTTGTCCTTCTCGCCGTCGGCGCCGATGAGGTAGGTCTCGCCGACGCGGCCCTTGGTGAGGATGGTCCAGACGGCGCTGGAGTGGTCCTCGGTGTGGATCCAGTCGCGGACGTTCTTGCCGTCGCCGTAGAGCTTGGGGCGGATGCCGTCGATGATGTTGGTGATCTGGCGCGGGATGAACTTCTCCACGTGCTGGTAGGGGCCGTAGTTGTTGGAGCAGTTGGAGATCGTGGCGCGCAGGCCGTAGGTGCGCGTCCAGGCGCGGACGAGCATGTCCGAGCTCGCCTTGGAGGAGGAGTACGGCGAGCTGGGCCGGTACGGGGTCTCCTCGGTGAAGCGCGCCGGGTCGTCCAGGGCGAGGTCGCCGTAGACCTCGTCGGTGGAGACGTGGTGGTAGCGCACGTCGTACTTGCGGCAGGCCTCGAGCAGGCGGAAGGTGCCCACCACGTTGGTCTGGACGAAGGGCTCGGGGTCGGCGATGGAGTTGTCGTTGTGCGACTCCGCCGCGTAGTGGACGATGGCGTCGTGGCCGGGGACGAGGCGGTCGAGAAGCTCGGCGTCGCAGATGTCGCCCACCACGAGCTCCACGCGGTCCTCCGGCAGGCCCGCGATGTTCTCCGGGTTGCCCGCGTACGTGAGCTTGTCGAGCACGGTCACGTGGACCTCGGGGTGCTCGCGCACGACGTGGTGCACGAAGTTGGACCCGATGAAGCCGCAGCCACCGGTGACGATGATGTTCTTGGGCTCAAAGGCCTCGGACATGGAAACCTCCCCCTCCGGGCGTTCAACACAGTCAGGTGTAGTTTAGTCCATGAGGGGCGGTAGCACGAGACCACCACATGCCCCGCCGCCCGCCGCGGCAGCCGGCCCGTCAGTCGAGGCGAGGGTTCGCGCGGCCGCCGACTGGGTGATAGTTGTGGGGACTATGTGCCAACGACTGGTGCGCCACGCCAACGATAGGAGCTACCCATGCCCAAGATTCTCATGCTGTGCGGAGACTTCACCGAGGACTACGAGACGATGGTGCCGTTCCAGGCGCTCTCCATGCTGGGCTACCAGGTGGACGCCGTGTGCCCGGACAAGAAGGCCGGCGAGACCGTTGCCACCGCCGTCCACGACTTCCTGGGCGAGCAGACCTACACCGAGCTCCGCGGGCACAACTTTGCCCTCACCGCCGACTTTGACGCCGTGGACGTCGCGGACTACGCGGGCCTCTTCATCACCGGCGGCCGCGCGCCCGAGTACATCAGGCTCAACGCCCGCGTGCTCGAGATCGTCCGCGAGTTCTTCGCCGCGGAAAAGCCCGTCGCCGCCATCTGCCACGGTCCGCAGGTCCTCACCGCCGCGGGCGTCCTCGAGGGCTACACCGCCACGGCGTACCCCGCCGTGGGGCCGGACATCACGCTCGCCGGCGGCACCTACCAGGAGGCCGGCATGGACGAGGCCGTGGTGGACCGCAACCTCGTGACGTCCCCGGCCTGGCCCGGCAACACCGCCATCTGCCGCGAGTTCGTCAAGCTGCTGGGAGCCAAGATCGAGATCTAGCCGCTAGGCCTAGAGACGAAAGGGCCGCCGGGGCAGCTCCGAGAGGGGCGCCCCGGCGGCCTCCTTTGTGGCGGGTCCGTCTTCCGGGGAGGGACCCGGGCGCGTGGTACCATTGCGCTGCCGAGAAGCCCGGAGAGCGAGGGGGCAACGTGTACGACCACACCATCTCAAGCTGCCTCTCACGAGAACCGCTCACGGACAGGGAGCTCCGCGACGGTGCCTTCCTGCGCGTGGCGCGCTGCCTCAGGAGCGACGAGGGAGCGTTTGGCGAGGGGCCCGTCTCGCACCTCTGGGCGGTGCTCTCCGGGCGGCGCGACGGCACCCCCAGGCCCCCGCGCTGCATAGGCCTCGAGGGCGGCGGGCGTGGCGTGAGGGGCGCGAGGCTCCTTGGGCCCACGCTGCTCGCCTCGCACGGGATCGAGGTTGCCGGCGGCTCCTGGAGGGTGGACGAGTACTCCCTCCTCGTCCCGGACCGCTGCGAGCGCCTGCTCCTCAAGGCGGGGCGCTCCCTGACCAAGATGGGCCGCTCCATGCGGCGCGACCTGCTGGACGAGTACTATCGCTCCATCTCCAACGCCTCGGTGGACCCCCGCTACGAGGAGTGGCTCGCACGAGAGAACGAGCGCGCCCTCGCGCGGCCGGTCCCGGAGTCCGACCTCCTCATGAGCGTGGTGACGCCCGTCTTCCGCACGCAGCCGGACCTCCTGCGGGAGATGGTGGGGAGCGTCCTCGCGCAGACCTACCCCCACTGGGAGCTCGTCATCGTGAACGCAAGCCCGGACGACGAGGGGGTGCGCGGCGTCCTCGAGGACGTGGGCGACCCCCGCGTGCGGGTGGTCGCATGCCCGGAGAACCTGGGCATCGCCTCCAACACGCGCGTGGGCGTGGAGGCCGCGCGGGGCGACTACGTCTGCCTCGTGGACCACGACGACGTAATCGAGCCCCAGGCGCTCGCCGAGTACGTGCGCGCCATCGAGGAGGGCGGCCGCGAGGCGGGCCTCGTCTACTGCGACGAGGACAACCTGGACGAGAGCGGGCGCCACCTCCTGCCCGTCATGAAGCCGCCCCGCTCCCCCGAGCTCCTGCTCTCCAACAACTACGTGATTCACATGCTCGCGGCGCGCCGCGACCTCTACCTCGCCGCGGAGCCCTCCCCGGCGGACGTGGACGGCGCCCAGGACTACGACCTCACGCTCAAGCTCTTCGAGACGGGGGCGCCCGTGGCGCGCGTGCCCCACGTCCTCTACCACTGGAGGATGTGCGCGGGCTCCACGGCGAGCGACCCCTCGTCTAAGCTCTACGCCCAGCGCGCGGGTACGCTCGCCCTCGAGCGGCACCTGGAGCGAGAAGGCATGCGGGGCGAGGTCTCGGACGAGCCCGCCCCCTTCACCTACCGCGTGTCCCTCGAGCCGCCCCGTCCGCTCCCCGCGCTGACGGTGCTCTCCGAGGGCGTCTCCGCCCAGACGGAGGGGGCGCTCTCCTCCTATGCGGGGCGCTCGGGCGGCGTGACGTACGAGCCGAGGGGTGCTGCCGCGCTGGCGGGGCTCGCCGCCGGGCGCGCGGGGAGACCGAGCCCGCTCGTCCTTCTCGTCTCCCCCGAGCACGACCTCGCGTACCCGGCGCTCGAGGAGCTCGTGGCCACCGTATCGCGCCCGTGCGTGCTCGCCGCGTCCCCCCGAGTGGTGCGCGCGGACGGCCTCCTGGAGTTCGCGGGCGCCCTCGTGCGGCCGGACGGCTCCCTCGCGCGCCTCTCGCGCCTCCTCCCCTCCCGGGACGAGGGCTACCTGGGGCGCACCGTGCGCCCGTACGACTGCCTCGCGCTCGACCACGAGTGCTGCCTTCTCGACCTATCCAAGCTCCCGGAGGGGACGCGCATGAGCGGCTTCGAGGGGCTCGCGCACGAGCTCGCCGACCTCCTGGCGCAGGGCCGGGAGGCGGGCCTGCGCGCGGTCTACACGCCCTATGCCGCGGCACAGCTCAACGCCCCGCGGACCCTCCTGGACGAGGAGCCCTCGCCCGGGGAGCTCCGCGACCGGGCGCTCCTCCTCGAGCGGCACCCGCAGCTCGCCGAGGGGGACCCCACGCACCCCCCCTCGCTGGACCCCTGGGACCTATACTATAAGCTCAACTGGTAGCGGGCCCGAGGGCCCCGGGGACAGGAGGCCGCGCGCATGGACCGAGCAACCCTCTCGCACGTGGAGGCCTACCCCCTGAGGGACCCCAGGCGCGGAACCATGGTCCGGGCGGAGCTCCTCATCCCCTCGGAGACTGCCGCGAGGACCCGCGTGACCGCCACCACGGGAGACGCCGGCGACGCCTTCTTCCCCGAGCTTCCCTCCCGCACCCTCCGGCGCGAGGAGGCCCAGGGGGGCGAGCGACGCGTGGTCTCCGCCCGTCTCCCCGAGGGGAGGCGCTCCCTTCACCTTCGCCTGGAGACGCAGGGCCGGCGAGGCGCGACGTCCGTCCGGATGATCGCGGTGGGGCGGGGCGACGTCGAGGCCGCCCTCGCCCGGACGGCCGAGGCCTCCCTCAACGCCCAGGAGGCGCCGCACCACGAGTGGATGCTCGCCCACGCCGCGACGGCCGGGGAGCTCGCGCGCCAGCGGGCGGAGTCCGCGGCATGGGCCGAGAGGGACCGCCCGCTCGTGAGCATAGTGACGCCGGTCTTCCGCCCGCCCGTCGCCTACCTCAGGGCCATGGTCGACTCCGTCCTGGCGCAGTCCTACGAGCGCTGGGAGCTCGTCCTCGCCAACGCGAGCGGCGACTGCCCGGAGGTCGCCAGGCTCCTGGCCTTGATCGACGACGCGCGCGTGCGGGTCGTGACCATCGAGAACCGCTCCATCTCCGAGAACACCAACCGCGCCCTCGAGGAGGCGCGCGGCGACTACGTGGCCTTCGTCGACCACGACGACCTCATAGAGCCGGACGCCCTCTACCGCTACGTCCGCGCCCTGCACGAACACCCCGAGGCGGACCTCCTCTTCTGCGACGAGGACCTCTGCAGCGAGGACGAGCGCGGCGAGCTGCGCTACTTTGGCCCGCGCTTCAAGCCGGGCTGGAACCACGACCTCGTGCTCACGCACAACTACGTGTGCCACATGCTCGTGGTGAGCCGCCGCGCCCTCGAGCTCACCGAGCGCTCCGGCACCGAGGTCAACGCCGCGCAGGACTACGACCTCACGTTCAAGGCCGCCGAGGTCGCGCGCGAGATCTGCCACGTGCCGCACCTCCTCTACCACTGGCGCGAGCACGAGGCGTCCACCGCCACCAACCGCGACAGCAAGCCCTACGCGCTTGAGGCGGGGCGGCTCGCCGTGCAGGACCACCTCGACAGGACCGGCGTTGCGGCGCGCGTGGGGCTGGGTGCGCACCCGTTCTCGTACCGCGTGGAGTACCGCCTCCCCGACCCCGCCCTCGGGGTCTCGATCGTCCTTCTGGACACCGGCCGCGGAGAGCTCGCCCGCGCGCTCGACTCCGTCCGCGGGCGCACCGAGTACCCCTGGGACCGCTACGAGCTCGTCGTGGTGACGGACGCGTCGCGCGAGCAGCGGGTGACGAGGCTCGCGCACGAGCGCGTGGACGCGCTGCGTCACGGCACCGGCGAGGTGCGCGTGGTCGCGGCCCCGGACGGCGCGGGCGAGGCCGAGCGCGTCGCGCGGGGCATGGACGCGGCCGCGCACGAGCGAGTGGTCATCCTGGACGACTGGTGCGAGGCCGTGGAGGGCAACTGGCTCACCGAGCTCATCGAGCCCCTGCAGCGCGAGGACGTGCTCGTGAGCTCCCCCCTCATCGTGGACGGCGACGGCCTCGTGCAGACGCTCGGGCTCGCCCTGCGCCCGGACGGCTCGCTCGGGCGCGTGGGCCCCGGCCTCGAGATCACCGACTGCGGGTACATGTCCCAGATGTACCACGCCCGCGGCTGCGACGTGGTCCCCCTCACGGGGATGGCCCTCGGGCGGGACACCTGGAGAAGGCTCGCCCCCAAGGCGTCCGAGGACGCGGCGACCGAGCTCTGCCTGCGCGTGCGCGAGGCGGGCGGCACCGTCGTGACGGAGCCCTACGGCCCCCTCGCCCTCTGGCGCGACGTGCTCGCCCCCGCGCAGAGCGCGGCAAGGCCCGAGCTCCTCGAGGGGCACCCCGCGTTCGCGCGTGGCGGGAGCTGCCAGAACCCCGCCCTCGACCCCTGGAGCGAGCACTTCGGGCTGAGCGACTAAAAAAGCGCCCGCACCCTCTGATGCGAGCGCCATCGCCACCCTAGGCAATCCCCAGGTAGCTCTTCCAGAACGCGACCGAGGTCATCTTGGGAAGCGCCTCGGAGTATGCGCGGGCGAGCTCGCCCTTGCGAGCGCGGTACTCGCGCATGTCTCGCTCGAAGCGCCCGAGGAGCTCCTTGCACCTCTCGCGGTCGATGCACCTGATGGAGGCGCGCCTTCCCGGCAGGTCCACCGCGACGACGGTCTCTGCTCCCTTGAGCTTGCCCTTGGGATAGGCCCACCCCACGCCGTTGACCACGGCCACCTTTCCAGGCTCGGTCCTCATGAGCCAGGAGGGGCCGGTCTGGCCGTTGTGCGTGCGGTTGAACGCCACGGAGTCCCTGCGCGAGAAGGGCCTGTCGCGGTTGACCTTCCACGTGGTCATGCCCTCGACGTCAATCCCCAGCGCCTCGAGCTCGTCGCGGCACTCGGAGATGGGGACGAACTTCTCCGCCCTCCTGTTGGCGTCCATGAAGGCCTGCTGCGCCACGGGCTCCATGATCCACTCCGGCCCCTTGAGGAAGTCCTCGAAGCCGTCCAGGATGAGCGCGGCGTCCGCGTAGTTGAACTTGTTGATCTCCATCTCAAAGGAGGCGGTCATCTGCCCCTCGAAGTCAGAGAGCGGGGCAAAGTCGCTCGCAAACTGGTCTATGAAGCAGTTGCGCGTCATCTGGTAGCGCTCCTGGGCGGCGCTGTAGCGGATGTGGAACGGCATGTGCCAGATGCAGATACTGTTCATGGTGATGAACCTCGGCTTGCAGCGGCGGCTGTACTCCACGTCGTCGCCGCGCACGAAGACCGGGACCGGCAGGCCGTTGCGGTCTATCTGGGACATGGGGATGGCGCAGTACCACCAGGCGGCGTAGTGCTGCCCCTGGTCCTCGCAGCGCGGGAGGTAGGAGGGGATGTCGTAGGCCTCGTTGTCCACCACCTCGTGGAGATCGTCCATGCGCGCCTGGGGCTTAACGGGGTGGAAGGCGCCGTCGAAGCCGATGAAGCCCATCTCCTCCCAGCGGCTGCACGGCTCGTCCATGCTCATCATGGCGCCCGAGACGAAGGCCTCCGCATACTCGTCGTTGACGAGCGAGAGCAGGTTGAACGTGCGGATGATGCTCTCGGAGGAGACCACCACGTCATCGTCCATGAGAAGGACGTGCGTCGCCCGCGGCTCCTGCTCCATGGCCTCGATCATGCCGCGCGCGAAGCCGCCGGCGCCGCCGGCGTTGTCGTTGGGGTGCACGGTCACCCCGCCCCCGGAGAGGCCCTCGGCGTCGAGCGTCCTGCCGTTGTCCACCACGTGCATCGAGAAGTGCCGGGAGACGGGGTCTGCCGAGCCGAGGATCTCGTCGCGCACGAGCCCGATGTTGCGCGTGATGAAGTCCTCCTTCTTGAAGGTGGTGGTGCAGAGGGCGAGCTCCACCGGGCGCACGTCCCTCTCGTCCACCACGGCGTAGTAGTAGGAGTTGCGGATGGAGACGTCACCCTCGCAGCGGATGACGAAGCCCTCGATGACGTCCTCGTCGGCCGCGGTGAGGGCGAGCTCCACCGTCTGCCAGGACCTGCTCTCCCCCACCCTGACCGCGCTTCCCGCGACCTCCTCGCTGTACCAGCTCAGCGAGTCCGCCCGCGTCTGGGCGACCTCGCATGCGGCGCCGCGGAGCTCGAGGTGGAGGCGAAAGTCGCGCGCCACGGTGTAGAGCTTCCACTTGCGCACGGAGAGGGCGTTGAAGAAGGTGGTGAAGTCGTGGCAGCCCGGTCCCCCGAGCACCCAGGTTCCGTCACCCGCGCGGAGCACCGGGCGGTCCGACCTGTGGAGCATCTGCGGGGAGGCGAGGAACTGGGGGGCGTCCGAGAGCAGGACGTTCATGATCTTGAGGTTCTGCATGCAGAGATTCCCATCTGTCGCTTAGTCAGACACTCCGATTCTAGCTGTATTCGGGAGGTCCTGCACAAAGAGGGCGCCGCCCGGCCTCGGGGGACGGACGGCACCCTGCGTCTGGATGCCACACGGCGGACGAAGGACGAGCCGCAGCGGGAGCGGGCGGGGCACTACGCCTCCTCCGCCACGACGTAGAGGGGCCTGCGCTTGACCTCCGAGTAGACCTTGGAGAGGTAGAGCCCCACGATGCCCAGGCCAAAGAGGATGGCGCCCCCCAGAAGGAGGATCACGCACATGAGCGACGGCCAGCCGGCGACGGGGTCCCCGAACAGGAGCGCCCTCACGAGCACGAACACGAGGAACACGAGCGCGACGAGGCACACGAGCAGGCCGAAGATGGAGATGAGCTCGAGCGGGACCGTGGAGAAGGCGATGATGCCGTCGAGCGCGTAGCGCGCGAGGGAGAAGAAGCTCCAGCTGGACGAGCCGTGCTCGCGCTCGATGTTCTCGTAGGGAATCCACGCGGTCTCGAAGCCCACCCAGGAGAAGATGCCCTTGGAGAAGCGCGAGGTCTCCGGGAGGCTGAGGATCGCCCTCACCGTGCGCGCCGTCATGAGGCGGAAGTCGCGCGCGCCGCTCTTCATCTCCACGTCCGAGATGCGGTTGATGACGTCGTAGAAGCGCTCGGCGAACCAGCTGCGCACGGGCGGCTCGCCCGCCCTCGTGGTGCGGTAGGCGGCCGCGACGTCGAAGCCCTCCTCGAGCTTGGCGAACATCTGGGCGAGAAGCTCCGGCGGGTCCTGGAGGTCGGCGTCCATGACGGCCACGAAGCCGGGACCGAGCTCCATCGCCTTCCTGAGGCCGGCCGCGAGCCCCGCCTCCTTACCGAAGTTGCGGGAGAAGGAGACGTAGTGGACCGAGGGGCGCTCGGCATGGAGCCTGCGCAGGGCGTCCAGGGTGCCGTCCGTGGAGCCGTCGTCCACGAGAACGAACTCAACGGCGCCCTCGACCCAGCCCGAGAGCGTGGGCGCGACGAGGTCCATCCGCTCGAAGAGGGCGGGCAGGGACTGCTCCTCGTTGTGGCAGGGAACCACTATGCAGAGCTTGCCTCTCTCCATGCCGCCCCCTAGTCCTTGTACGGCCTGTCGGGCGCTATCTTGCCCTCGGCAACGGTCCGCAGGTGGGCGCCGTAGTTGGACTTCCCGTAGCGCTCCGCGCACTCGAGCAGGCGCTCGCGGGAGACCCAGCCGTTCTCGTAGGCGATCTCCTCGGGGACGGACACGGGCAGGTCCTGCGCCGTCTCCACCGTGCGCACGAACTGTGAGGCCTCGAAGAGGCTCTCCATGGTGCCGGTGTCGAGCCACGCGTAGCCGCGCCCGAGGGTCACCACGTCGAGGGAGCCGTCCTCGAGGTACATGCGGTTGAGGTCCGTGATCTCGTACTCCCCGCGCGCGGAGGGCTCCACGGCGGCGGCGTACTCCGTCACGCGGGAGTCATAGAAGTAGAGGCCGGTGACGGCGTAGTTGCTCTTGGGGTGCTCGGGCTTCTCCTCGATGGAGATGGCGTTGTAGTTCTCGTCGAACTCCACCACGCCAAAGCGCTCCGGGTCGTCCACGCGGTAGCCGAAGACCGTGGCGCGGCCCGCCTCCGCGTTGGCGGCGGCTCGGCGCAGGTGGCGGGAGAGCCCGTTGCCGTAGAAGATGTTGTCCCCCAGGACGAGGGCGCAGGCGTCCCCGCCCACGAATTCGCGCCCGATGACGAAGGCCTGGGCGAGGCCGTTGGGGACGGGCTGCTCGGCATAGGAGAGCGAGACGCCGAAGTCCGAGCCGTCGCCGAGCAGGCGCTCGAAGTTGGGGAGGTCGGCGGGGGTGGAGATGATGAGGATGTCCCTGATGCCCGCCAGCATGAGCGTGGAGAGCGGGTAGTAGACCATCGGCTTGTCGTAGACGGGCAGGAGCTGCTTGCTCGTGACCGTGGTGAGCGGGTAGAGGCGGGTGCCGGACCCGCCGGCGAGGATGATGCCCTTCATGGGTTGACCTCCCGGGAAGCTCAGATAGACGTCCGAACCATCATACGACAGAAGGGGCTACTTAGCCTCGAGCCAACGCTTGCGGCTCCAGAAGTTCCAGAGGGCCACGACCACCGTGGCAAAGAGCTTGGTGATGGTGACCGGGAGGGCGCCGTCGCCGAAGGCGGCCGTGCCCGCCCAGATGCAGAGCGAGTTGATGCCCAGGCCAATGACCGAGAGCACGACAAAGATGACGAGCTCCCTCCTGCGGGAGAGGTCGTCGCGGCGCTCGAAGACGAAGTGCATGGACGCGAGGTAGTTGAAAACGAGCGAGATGGTGAAGGAGATGACGGAGGAGGGCAGGGGGTCCCAGCCTACCACCTGGGAGAGCAGCATGAGGATGCCGTAGTCTATGAGGAAGGCGAGTACGCCCACCACGCCGAACTTGAGGAACTGCTGCACGAGCGCCTTTATGTCCAAATCGTCCCCTCCCGTCACCTGACGAGCCGCCCCGTCGCCAACGCCACGTTCATCAGAAAGGAGGGACTCGCCGAGGCGAGCCCCTCCCAAGTCGCTCTAACTATGCGGACTAGAGCTTGCGAACGTTGGAAGCCTGGAGCTTGCCGTTCTGGCCGGTCGTGATGTCGAACTCGACGGCCTGGCCCTCGTCCAGCGTCTTGAAGCCGTCCATCTGAATCTCGGAGTAGTGAACGAACAGGTCGTCCCCATCCTCACGGGAGATGAAGCCGTAGCCCTTGTCCGGGTTGAACCACTTGACAGTACCCTGTGCCATGTCGTGCCTTTCTTTCTCTGCCCCGCGGGGCAAAAGCTGCGCTCGCGCGCGATACCCGTGGCCGAAGCCACGCAGAACATCTTACCCCGAAACCCCACCGGATTACTCGAAAATCCGCTGGGGGCCAAATCGGCGCCGGCCACCCGAGCGCCGGGCGGAGCGCCCGTCATGCGTGGGAGGGCTCCTCCGGGAGGATGACGCGCTTGGCCTTGCGAAGGATGGAGAAGGGGCCCTCGCGGCGGATGGTGCCACCCACCTGCTCGATGAGGTGGCGCCTCCACGGGGCGCGCGAGAACTTGGGCAGCGGCAGCCCCATGACGTCGTAGAAGAACTTCTTGCGGTGAGGAGCCAGGTCGTCGATCTCGACCACGAGCTCGGGGCGCATCATGGAGAAGACGCGGCGCGCGCCCTCCTTCACGAGCGGGTTGTCCCAGCCGTCGTCGTAGATGGCGCCGAAGGTGTAGTTGAAGCCGCGCAGGTAGTGGGCCTTGAGGATGCGCTCGTCGGTGATGCCCAGGCGCGCGATGACGCCCATCATGTCGATCCAGCGGTCGAAGGGCCGGGTGATGGCGTCCGCCGTCTTGTGGTTCCTCGTGGAGTTCTTGAGGTCGCAGCGGTAGTCGTAGTACGGCTTGTCGAGGTAGACGATGGCGCTGGCCTGGCACATGGTCTCGATGAGGAAGGGGTTGTCCGCCCAGCCGGCACCTGGGAAGGGTATGAAGCGGATGTTCTTCTCGTTGAGGAAGCCGCGACGGTAGATGGCCGACCAGATGGACGGGTGCATCTCGATGAGCTTGGTCTCCTCGGCGATGGTGAAGGGGCGCTCGGACGTCTTGATGCTGCCCGTCATGGTGCTGGCGCGGGGGCGCTGCTTCTTGGGCTTGTCCCAGTCGCAGATGTCCGTCCAGGGCGTCTTGACGATGTCGATGACCTCGTCGAAGCTCGCCGCGAACGCGAGCATGTCCGCGTACATGCCGGGCTCGATCCAGTCGTCCGGCTCGATGATGGAGATCCAGTCGCCCTTGGCGAGCTCGAGCCCCATGTTGCAGCCCTCGCCGTAGCCGCCGTTCTTCTTGTCCACCAGGCGGACGCGCGGGTCCCTCTGGGCGTGGGCGCAGATGATGTCCCGCGAGCCGTCCGTGCTGCCGTCGTTGATGCAGAGGACCTCGATGTTCTCGTGCGTCTGCGCCTCGATGCTGGAGAGGCACTGGTCGAGGAACTTCTCGACGTTGTAGATGGGCACGATAACGGAGACGAGGGCCCTCGAGTCGTCGCGCATGGTAGTCCTCCGTGCTGTCGTTCGAAACGTGTTCCCCACCATCATAGCCCAGAAGGGCGGGCCCCACGAAAGACGGCGGCGGGGCCGCCCCTGAAGAGGGGCGGCCCCGCCGAGCGCAGAACTAGCCGATTGGGCGTTCTTCTCGCCAACTAGGCATACATGCGGTAGAAGATCACCGCCGCCTGGCTGCGGTCGAGCCTGCCCGTGGGGTCGAGGTTGCCGTTGCCCTGGCCGGAGATGACGCCGTTCTTGACGGCCCACGGCATGGCCCCCTGGGCGAACTCGGAGACGTTCCCCGCGTCCGGGAAGGAGGAGAGGTCCTGGCTCACCTGGGGCTCGCCCTCCATGCGCCAGAGCACCGTCACGAGCTGCTCGCGCGTCATGGTGTCGGAGGGGCCGAACTTGGTCTCGGAGTAGCCGGTCATGTAGCCGTTCTCCACGCACCAGGCGACGGCCTGGGCGTAGTAGGCGTCCGTGGAGCAGTCGGTGAAGCTGGCGATCGCACTGGTGTCGGCCGCGGGCTGCCCCGCGCGGTTCCAGAGCATCATGGCGAGCTGGTTGCGCTCGAGGCCGTTGGCGGGGCCGAAGGTGCCGTCATTGTAGCCGCTCATGACGCCGTTCTCGTACACCCAGTTCACAGGGTCGGTGAGCCAGTCCACGCGCACGTCGGGGAAGGGCGTGGCGAGCGGGTCAGCCTTCATGTAGAGGTCCCACACGACCTCCTTGGCGGCCGGATCGGAGACCACCATGACGGTACCGTGGCGGTTGGGAATGACGTTGCCGTTAGCATCAGCGGTGACGATGCGGGCGTTGTCGTGCCAGCCGGTGGCGAGGCTCGTGGACATCTGGGCGAAGGTGCCGGTGGTACCGTCGAAGTTGTTAGGTGGCCAGTCGGCGAGCTTATCCGTGTAGAGGATGTACTGGCCTTTGTACTTGACGAGCGAGGGCCCCTCGAAGCCGGTGAGGGCATCAGGGTTGACCTTGGTCCATGCAGCCGGGTCACTCACGCGGCTGAGGTCCGTGATGCTCCAGATCTCGTTGGTGACGCCGTTGTTCTTGATGATGTAGTAGTAGACGCCGTTCTCCTCGTAGAAGGAGCCGTCGATGCGGTTATCACTCGCCTCGGGGAGCTTGATGGGCTGAGCCACGCCGTACTTGACGTTGGGGAGGACTCCGGGGTTGGATGCCGGGTCATCAGTACCAGGAGCAAGGTAGTCGAGCTTCACGAGATAAGGATACATGTAGTCGTTCTGCCACTGGCCATGGTCTCCGCCCCACCAGCCGGCGCTGAAGGTGATGTAGACCTCACCGGAGCTCGTCTGGAAGAACTCGGGAGCCACGGTATCGAAGGTGGTCGCGTTCTGAGTGGGCGGAAGCTCCGCAAGCTCGACTCGGTTGGGGTCGCCGCTGTTGGGATAGGCCCAGTGCACGAGATCCTTGGAGTAGCCGATCATGGGAGCGAAGCGCTGGGGCCACTGGCCGTGGTCCTCATAGCCAGAGAGCATGTAGAACCAGCCGTTGTGGTAGATGATGCTCGGGTCGTGCAGGCACGCCACATTGTAAGGGGTGTTGGGAATCCAGGCTTCGGAACCCGAGTTGGGCGTGGCATCCACGTACGCCTCGCCAATCTTGGTGAAGTTCCTGCCGTCGAGAGAGACGTAGAGCGTGTCCGTCTGGTCCTCCTCGCTGTTGAAGAACGAGGCGAGGAGGATGTCCGGGTACTCCGCCGCGAGCGCGACCCTCGCGCTGGTGAGCATGACGCCGAGCGCCACCGCCACCACGCCGAGGACCCGCACGAGGCGAAGGGACAGCCCGCGCGCCCTGCCGCGCATAGCTTCCATAGGCGATCCTTTCTCCTTAAGGCTTAACGTAGGCTTAAGTCTACTCCCCCCGAGGAGCGGATGGAAATGCGGAGGGGGCCAGCGGCTTAATTCGCTCCAGGCGCGAGAGGACCATCCGGTACCCGCCGGCGGGGCCGTTGAGGCACTTGGAGACGCGGGAGACCGTGGTGGACGAGGCCCCCGTGGCGCGGGAGACGTCGACGTAGGAGCGGCCGTCCGCGAGCATGCGCGCCACCGCGAGGCGCTGGGAGAGGTCGTCGAGCTCGCGCGGGGTGCAGAGGTCCGAGAGCAGGGCCCGCGCCTCGTCGGGGGTGCCGAGCGAGCAGAGCGCCCGCAGAAGGGCGTCAAGCTCTTGGTTCTTCTCGGTGCTCTTGTCCATGGCAGTCTCCTCGCACGCGGCTCCGGGAGCTACTTTAGCGCAATAAAGCAGCCTCCGCCAGACTCGAGGGGGCGCCGTTGGGGTACGCTACCCTCAGGCTACCGAGGAGGACACATGAGCTTCATCGCCCGCTGGCTCGTCACCACCATCGCCTGCGCCGTCGCCATCTGGCTCGTTCCCGGCATCGTGCCCGTGGGCGGCACGTGGGTGGGCGCCGTGTTCTGCGCGCTCGTGCTCGCGCTGCTCAACGTGACGGTGAAGCCGGTGCTCCAGGCGCTCGCCATACCCGTCACGCTTCTTACGCTCGGCATCTTCTACGTGGTGGTGAACGCCTTCGTGCTCGAGCTGGCGAGCTGGCTCTCGAGGAACATCTTCCATGCGGGCATCGCCATCGACTCGCTCTTCTCGGCGATCCTGGGCGCCATCGTGATCTCTGTGGTGAGCGCTCTCGTGAGCGGCATAGTGGGCGCGGAGGACTAGGGGGCTCCGGGGGCGGAGAGCCGCTCCGTCACGCGGCGCGCCACGCCCGCCGCGGCTGCGCTCGCGCCGCGGACCACTGCCTCGCGGGTCGCCGCGGCGCCGGCTCCGAGAAGCTCGCCCACGAGCCCCCACATCATGTCGTACGTGCGCGAGTCCACGTCCCGCAGCGCCGCGAGCACCTTCTGCGCGGACGAGGCGCTCGAGAAGAGGTCCTCGAACGTCTCCGCTCCGCCGGCGGCCAGGGCGTCGAAGAGCTCGTCGGTGAGCCGTCTGCGGTCGTCCGGCGCGAGCCTGCCGAGCCACGTCGCGAAGGCGCGGACCACGACCAGGCACTCCGGGTCCGTCGCCTCCGCCTCCCGAAAGCCCGCGGGGCCCACCTGCCAGGTGAGCGGGTCGTGCTGCAGAGAGCGCGCGGCGGAGCTGCGCACCACCGTGCAGGGGGCGTCGTCGGAGAAGAGCCTCCCCACCACGCTGTAGGCGGGGACTATGCGCACGTAGCGCTCCCCCATCACGTCATGGCAGCTCACCGGCAGGACGGAGCGGTCCATGCCCGGGCCATCGTTGCTGTAGACGCGCTCGATCGCGCCCGCCAGGGCAACGGGGGCGCACGCCGCGGCGTACGCGGCGAGGTTGCCGCCCTTGGAGTGGCCGCCCACGCGCACGCGGCGGCCTTTGGCGTCGGCGCGGGCGAGCTCGTCGGCGAGGTAGCGGGCGGCGGCGCGCTGCGCCTGCGTGACGGCGAAGCTCAGGACGAAGTTCTCGCGCCACCCAACGAGCGTGGTGTCGGTCCCGCGGAAGGCGACGTACGTCTCGCCGCCTGGCAGGTCCGCCGTCACGGCGGAGAACTGCATGACGCGCTCGTCGTCGCGAACGTCCACGTAGTCGCGCAGGACGGCGTCCCCCAGCCGGGCCGAGCCCCCGAGCGCCACGACGAAGCGCTCGTCAATCGTGGCGAGCGAGCGCACGCGAGAGCCGAGGTCTCCCCCGGCGCGCGCGAGGAGCTCGCCGCACGCGTCCGTGACGCGAACGCCGCGCTCGCCCGGGCCACCCACGATTCCCGTGAGGTCGAGGTAGGAGAGCGTCGCGAGCACGAGGTTGTCCACGTCGTTGAACGGCCTCTCGTCGAGCGTGACGTCGCCCCTCAGCTCCAGGTAGTCCCTGATGTCAGCCACGGCAGCACCGCCCTTCTCGCCAAGATCTTCTCGACAAGCCCTCCCACGCCGCCCTGCAGCCCCGAAGCGACGGGCCCCGTCGCCAAGCAAGCTTTCTGAGCGCAACGAGCGAAGCAGCTTGCGTGCGAGAGGGCGGGGCCCACCTCGGCGATGAGGACGCTACGCCATCACCTTACGGAAGAGCTCCACCACGGCGGCGTGGTCGGCATCGCGCGGGTTGCCCGGGAAGCAGGCGTCGGCGAGGGCGTCGTCTGCCAGCTGGTCGAGGTCGGCCTCCACGAGGCCGTCGCAGGTGGGCTTGATGTTGACGTCTGCGGAGAGCTGGCGCACCGCGGCAATGGCGGCGTCGGCGGCCTCGTCGTCGGTCATGCCGGAAGTGTCCACGCCCATGGCCACGGCGACCTCGGCGAGGCGCTCGGTCACGACGGGCTTGTTGTACTCCATGGCAACCGGAAGCAGCATGGCGCAGGCAACGCCGTGCGGGGTGTCGTAGTGGGCGGAGAGGGTGTGCGCCATGGCGTGGTCGATGCCCAGGCCCACGTTGGAGAAGCCCATTCCGGCGACGTACTGGGCAAGCGCCATGCCCTCGCGGCCGGAGCCGGGGACGCCGCTCTTTGCCTCGGCCACGGCGTCGCGCAGATGCTGGGAGATGAGCTGGATGGCCTTGTAGTGGAACATGTCGGAGAGCTCCCAGGCGCCCTGGGTGGTGTAGCCCTCGATCGCGTGGGTGAGCGCGTCCATGCCGGTGGCGGCGGTGAGGCCGGCGGGCATGGAGGCCATCATGTCGGGGTCCACCACGGCGATCTCGGGGATGTCGTTGACGTCGACGCACACGAACTTGCGGACCTTCTCGGGGTCGGTGAT
>CALUJT010000005.1 GCA_944321005.1 uncultured Atopobiaceae bacterium
TGACGTTCGATTGACGGTCTGCCCGTGACAGTTTGCCCGGGACTAACTGTCAACTTGTAAAACGTTGACAGTTAGACCCGGGCAAACTGTCACGGGCAGACTGTCTGGACACTCCAAAGGAGGCCACCGCATGATCAAGCTCATCGCGTCGGACATGGACGGCACCCTGCTGGACGACGACTCCAAGGTCCCCGAGGAGACCTTCGAGCTCATCCACGCCCTGCACGAGAGGGGCGTGCGCTTCGTGGCGAGCTCGGGCCGACGCTACGACACGCTGCGCTGGTTCTTCGGGCCCGTCGCGGACGAGATGGACTACGTGGCCTCCCTCGGAACGCAGGTCTACGCCGACGGTCGCCTGCTCGACCGCGAGGTCTTCTCGACCATCGCGGTGATGCGCCTGTTCGAGACCGCCCAGCTCTTCGACTGCGTCCACCTCGCGCTCTATGACGCCACCCGCACCTACCTGCTCGACGACCAGAGCGCCTACATCCGCGAGCTGGACAAGGACCTCCCCAACGCGGAGCGCCTCTTCGACCCGCCGTCGCCCGACGTGAGCATCATCAAGGCCGCGGTGTGCTGCGAGCTTCCCGAGCAGCTCATGGACATGGCCTACGTCCTCGAGCGCGAGCTCTCCGAGTGGTTCACCTTCCTGCCGAGCGGTTCTCGCTGGATCGACGTGGTGCCGCGCCACGTGAACAAGGCCACCGGCCTGGAGCAGGTCCTGCGCTACTGGGGCATCGACCGCAGCGAGGTCGTGGCCTTCGGCGACTCCATGAACGACTACGCCATGCTGCGCTACGTGGGGCACCCCTACGTGATGGAGAACGCCCGCTACGCCGTGCGCCAGATCGGCCAGCGCGTCATCGGCCGCAACGCCGACCACGCCGTCCAGAAGACCATGCGCGAGATTCTGGAGAGCCTCTAGCGCGTCACGGCGCCGCTACGCCCCGCGCTTCTCGCGCATGCGAACGAAGTGCTGGTAGGCACCTATGAGGTTGGCCTCGTTGAAGAACTTGCACGTCTCGAGCTCGACCTCGGGGAAGGCGTAGGGCAGCTCCGCGTTGAACCGACGGTGAGCCGAGCGCACGCCCTCGATGAAGAGCGGGTTCCTGCTGATGCCTCCGCCCAGGCAGATGCGCTCGGGGTCCAGCCAGCACTGGATGTTGTGGATCTGGATGGCGAT
Source organism: uncultured Atopobiaceae bacterium (assembly GCA_944321005.1). GTDB lineage: Bacteria > Actinomycetota > Coriobacteriia > Coriobacteriales > Atopobiaceae > Thermophilibacter. The sequence goes on from CALUJT010000005.1 coordinate 1,184, forward strand.
GTCGTCGCAGACCTCGCGGAACACGCCGGCCGTCACCTCGTCGCCGGCCTCCAGCCACGAGAAGAGCTGCCGGCCGTCGCACTTCTCGATGCCCTTGGCGTCTGCCAGGCGTCGGCACATGCCCGTCGTGGAGCACGCGGTGGACCAGGCGCCGTCGTCGCGCAGCTCGCTGTCGCGCCGCGGCGTCTTGAAGTACATCATCGAGGCCTCGCCGGAGTAGAGGTGGGAGCCCTTGAAGAGCTCTCCGTTCACCACGGCCCCGCCGCCGATGCCCGTGCCAAACGTGAGGACCGCGCCGTTGGTCACGCCCTGCAGGTTGCCCACCGCGAGCTCGGCCATCGTGGAGCACCGCGCGTCGTTCTCCACCTCCACGGGCAGGCCAAAGCGGCGCTCCCACTCCGTCACGTCGACGTTGAAGTTGTAGGTGAGCGCCCCGCCCGTGTGGAGGTAGCGTGCGTCCACGTCCACCACGCCGGGCACGGAGAGCGCCACGCCCTCCACGGGCCCCAGCTCGGCGATGATGCGCTCGAGCGTGGCCAGGAAGGGCTTCGGGTCGCGGGAGCCGGGGTCCGGCGTGGGCGTCTCGCCCTGGCGCTGAATCTCGGTCCCCTCCATAGCGCAGTACTTGATGGCGGTCCCGCCCACGTCAAAGACGGCGAGTCTGGTCATGCGCGCTCCTCCCGTTGTGTCGTCGCGGCTCAATGGTAGCCGTGTCGTCAGGTGGAAAGAAGGGCCACGTCGGCGCACGGCGCCCGGACGGGCGACGGGCGGTCGTGCCGGCTGGGGGGCGTCCCCGACCGGCGTCGTCGGTCTGGCGGGCGCCCGGCGAGAACGGCTTCCAACCGGTCCTATAATGGGTCCGAGACGCCGTCGAGACCGAGAGGGCACCATGACCAGAGACGCATCGCGCACCATAAGCATCCCGTACGGCCACGGCTCGCTTGAACTCGCCCTGCGCGAGGGAGACTGCGTGATAGAGGGGGAGATCTCCACCGTCAGGCCGGGGGCCCCGGCGGAGGAGCTCGTCCGCCGCGCGCTCGAGAGCCCCGTGGGCACGCCGCGCCTCTGCGAGCTCGCGCGCGACGCCCGCAGCGTGGTCATAGTCACGAGCGACCACACGCGCGCCATGCCCAGCGCGATCACGCTGCCCCTGCTTCTGGAGGAGGTGCGCCGCGGCAACCCGGATGCCGAGATAACCATCCTCGTGGCAACGGGCCTTCATCGCGCCACGACGCCGGACGAGCAGCGCGCCATGTTCGGCAGCGAGATAGTGGACTCCGAGCGCATCGTCATCCACGACGCCTTCGACGAGTCAGCCCACGTTGACCTGGGCACGCTCCCCTCGGGCGCGTGCTTCTTCGTGGACCGGCTGGTCACCACCTGCGACCTCCTGGTGACCGAGGGCTTCATCGAACCGCACTTCTTCGCGGGCTTCTCCGGCGGGCGCAAGAGCATCCTGCCCGGCGTGTGCTCCGAGCGCACCGTGAAGGAGAACCACTCCTACCGCGCCATCGCCAGTGACCGCGCCCGCTCGGCGGTGCTGGACGGCAACCCCATCCACCTGGACATGGTCGAGGCGGCCCGCCGCGTGAACGTGGCCTTCATCCTCAACGTGGCACTCAACGGCGCCAAGGAGATCATCGGCGCCTGGGCGGGCGACGTGGAGCGCGCGCACGAGGAGGGCGCGCGCTTCGTCGGCGACCTCACCAGGCGGCCGGTGGAGGCGGCGGACATCGTGGTCACCGGCAACGGGGGTCACCCGCTGGACCAGAACCTCTACCAGAGCCCCAAGGCGGCCTCCACCGCCGCGGCGTACGCGGGGGAGGACGGCGTCATCATCCTGTGCTGCCGCTGCGCGGACGGCATGGGGAGCGAGAACTTCGAGAGGCTCATGCAGCTGGGCTCGCCCGAGGAGATAGACGCGCGCCTCTCCGCCATCCCCGCGCACGAGACCATCCCCGAGCAGTGGTGCGCCCAGATCTACTCGCGCATCCTGCGGCGCCACAGGCTCATCCTCGTGAGCGACGGCCTGGACCCCGACCTCGTCTCGCGTCTCAACATGACGCCGGCGGCCACGCTGGACGAGGCGCTCGCCCTGGCGCGCAAGATCAAGGGCCCCAAAGCCCGCCTGATGGTCATCCCGGACGGCGTGAACGTGGTTCCGGCGGGTCCCGAGAAGGCGGCGAGAAGAACCGCGGGCCGGCAGGAGTCCCCGCTTCCCCTGGCGCTCAAGGTGGCGGACGCGGACAACGTGGCCACCATCTTCGCGGACGGCACCACCGTCGGCACCGTGGTGCGCGTGCGGGACCGCGCGGGTAACGAGTCCCTGGTAACGGCACGAGGGGACATCCCCTACGGCCACAAGATCGCACTTGCGGACGTGGCCGCGGGCCAGACCGTCGTCAAGTACGGGGAGAGCATCGGCGTCGCCTCGCGTGCCATCGCCGTGGGCGACTACGTCCACGTGCACAACCTCGACAGCATGCGCGGCAGGGGAGACCTCGAGCAGGGGAGCCCCGAGCAGCCGCGCCCCGAGTGGCCGCGCCCCGAGCGAGAGGAGGCCGGCAATGACCTCTAGGCCCCGCTTCTTTGGCTACCCGCGCCCGGACGGCACGTTTGGCGCCCGCAATCACGTGGCCGTGATTCCCAGCGTCACCTGCGCGGGCGACGTTGCCCAGGCCGTCTGCCACCAGGTGGCCGGAACCGTGTGCTACCTCCACCACCAGGGCTGCTGCCAGCTCCCGCCCGACCTCGAGCGCGTCACGGACACGCTCGTCTCGCTGGGCAGAAGCCCCAACGTGGGCGCCGTCCTCATCGTCACCCTGGGCTGCGAGGGCACGGATCACGAGCGCATGTACGAGGAGCTCTCGCGGACGGGCAAGCCGGTGCGCAAGATCGCCATCCAGGAGCTGGGCGGCACGGCGTCCGCCATCGCGCGCGGCATAGAGGAGGCGCGCGAGCTGGTGCTGGCCATCTCCGGCCAGCAGCGCGTTGAGACGGGCGTGGAGAACGTCATCATGTCCATCAAGTGCGGCGCCTCTGACACCACGAGCGGCATGGCGTCCAACTGCGTCATCGGCAGAGTGGCGGACCGCCTGGTAGACCTCGGCGCCACGGTGGTCTTTGGCGAGACCACCGAGTTCATCGGCGGCGAGGACCTGCTCGCGGCCCGTGCCGCCTCTCCGGGGGTGGCGAGCCGCATCTACGAGATCGTGGACGCCATGGAGACGCGCGCCAAGAGCGTGGGGTGCGACATGCGACGCGGCCAGCCCACCCCGGGCAACATCGCGGGCGGGCTCTCCAGCATCGAGGAGAAGAGCCTGGGCGCCATAGTCAAGAGCGGAACGCGGCCCATCCAGGGCGTGCTCGACTACCCCGAGACCGCCTTCGGGAGGAAGGGCCTCTGGATCAAGGACACCCCCGGGCGCGAGCCGGAGATCCTCACGGGCATGGCCGCCACCGGCGCGCAGTTCATGTGCTTCTCCACCGGTCGCGGGGCGCCGCAGGGCTTCCCCAGCATGCCCGTCGTCAAGATCTGCGGAAACCCGCACACCTACCGGCGCATGAGGGGGGACATGGATGTGGACGCCGGCCGCATCATCGAGGGCGCCGCGAGCATAGACCAGGTGGCGGACGAGACCTTCGAGCTCATCCTCCGCGTCCTCTCCGGCGAGCTCACCAAGAACGAGGCGATAGGCTACACCAGCTCCATAGACATCCACTGCCTGGGTCCCGTCATCTAGCGCGGCGCGCGCGGGGTGCCGCCGCCGTGCCCCGCCGCATGTCCCCGCCGCGCCCTGCCGTGGCGAATAAGAGCTTTTGCCACTATTGGCCCTCGTTTTGGGTGAATTGTTGGCAGAAACTCTTTCTCGGGGCGGGCGGCGTTTCCCCGGCTGGCACAAAGCGCGCGGCATGAATCGACATTCGGCATACGTTCAGCGGAAGGCTCGAGAAAGGAACACACATGAAGTTCGTACTCACCGGCGACTCCGACTGCCCCATCGCCCGCATCGCGCTCGCGCAGGGCGAGTCCGTCCGAACGGAGAGCGGGAGCATGGTGTACTCGCGCGGGGTGGAGATCACGGGCGGCCTCAACACCAAGAAGAAGGGCCTCGGCGGCGTCCTCAGCGCCATCGGGCGCAGCATCACCAGCGGCGAGTCCATGTTCGTCACCACGGCAACGGGCACCCAGAGCAACGGGGAGATTGCCATCGCGCCGCCCATCCCCGGCAAGATTATGGAGCTTCACGTTGATGCGGCGCACCAGTACCGCCTGAACACCGGCGCGTTTCTCGCTTGCGACGAGAGCGTGGACTTCACGATGGTGAACCAGGGCATCACCAAGGCGCTCTTTGGCAACACGGGCGGCCTCTTCGTGATGGAGCTCCACGGCGAGGGAACGGTCCTGGTGTCCGCGTTCGGCGACGTCCTGGCGCTCGACGTGGTGCCGGGAGAGCCCCTGACCGTCGACAACGAGCACGTGGTTGCGTGGGACGCCGGCCTTGACTATCACATCGAGGTCGCGAGCGGCATCTTCGGCTTCACCACGGGCGAGGGCCTCGTGAACACGTTCACCGGCAGCGGACGCGTGTACATCCAGACGCGCAACCTGGCCAACCTCGCGCAGGCCATGCACCCGTACCTGCCCACGGCCTCGAGCTAGGGGCGAGAAGGACGGGCGAGGCGCGGGGCGAGAAGGACGAGCGAGAAGAGCCGTCCCGCCGCACCGCGTCCCGCCTGCCGTCCGCCGGCGAAATCCCGACGCTCGCGGAGCGCTCGCGCACGACGGTATCCAAGCCGGCTGCGCGGGCAATAAGAAGAGTGTCAAGCACATCGTCGCTACCCAGAAGGCGACCGGCAGAGGAGGCGAGTCCAGTGAACAGCGATCAGAACGCAGGGTCTGGACCCGTCGTCCGTGCGACCGAGACCCTGTAGCCCCGGGCGAGCGATTCGTTTCGCCGCCGACGTCCTCCGACACGTTCATCGGATTCGGGTTGATGAGGAGAGCTAGCGGGGCGGAGTCCAGACTTCTATCGCATCTGTCGGGCGCTTGGTAGCTAGATGGGATGTGAATCCAAAGGACAGAGCAGCCGGGGCGGTGCCGAGGGGCGCCGCCCCTTTCGCGTGCGACATTCGGCCGCGAGCACGAAAAAGCCCGGAGGTCGCATGACCTCCGGCTGCAAGTTCATGGTATTCATTAAATGATTTCAATATCTTTAATTGTCATATCCAAGGCTAGCACCTCCCTGCTCCGCGGGGCAGGCGCCAAGTACCGCCAAGTATCGCCAGAAGCTGCCTTTGCGCCTGCGCGTGGAAGGAGATGACAAGTTTCCGCTGGTAGACGAGTTGGATGTGCAACGCCGCCAAGTATCGCCAAGTATCGCAAGGTGCTGCGCAGCGACACCGCGATTGAGGTGAGCGTAAGGATCATCGACGAGTTCGTCGCCATGCGCCACTTCCTCGCCGAGAACGTCGCTCTGCTCGAACGGCCGTGCGGCATCGAGTCGAGTCACGCGGCGTTCCAGCGGATTTACCGATGAGCGCTTCGACCAGGTGTTCCGCTTGCTCGAGGGCGTCGCAGTGACCGTCTACACCTCCGGCAACCGGCTCACGCAGGACGGCGTCGACGCGCTCATCGCGCAGTGCCCGTCCCTTACGGTCCTCCACACCAGGGCGTTCCACGACCGCTTCATCATTCTCGACGGCGAGGCCGCGTACCACATCGGCGCGTCCCTCAAGGACGCTGGAAAAGTGCTCCGGCATAGACCTCATCCAGGACAGGGAGCTGACGGAGACGCTCGTCGAGAAGCTGGGGCTTCTCGACGAGCGTCCAACGAGATAGTCGCCGTACTACGACATCCCATGTCGTAGTAAGTGTCGTAGTAAATCTGGCGGCAGGCCGAGCAGTGGCACCGGTGCTGCTGCCCTGAACGAGGCCGCACCCCGTCGCGCCCACCCACTCCGAGAGTTTCCCCACGTCCGCTCAGGCGCCGCGGGGGCTGCGCCTGTGTCGGCGCGTAAAGGGCCCGCAAATCCCTCCGCAGCCTCCGCGTGCGGCGCCGGTGGAGGGAGCGGCGGAGGTAAGCGCACTTGCATCTGGCGGGCGCGGACTCGAGGAAGGGGTCGGATAGATAATATGGGTTGGAGTGGTTTGTGATGGCGCGAAGTGGGGAGCTGGAGATGGAATCCGCGGATTCAAGGGCTTCCGTGGTGCTCTACGGAAGGCGCCTGACTCGCCTCAAAAGGCTTGAGCACGCATCCGGTTCCGGTGACTCCGTGATTGAGTGCACGGACGAGACGGGCAACGCCTGCTTTGTCACACTCAGAGAATGGGATGCGGCTGTTTCGCCGCAGCGTGAAAACGATTCAGCTTTTCCATCGGTAACCTCAAGGAGTTCTGCCTCAGAGAAGCTGGCCCTGTTCCACAGTCTCTTTCGAGGAAGAATCGACGTTTTTGCACATGGATACCGGCGGCGTGACGGGGGGATAGGCTACGCGCCTTCCTGTGCCAATGAGTTTCGCAGTGGTGTTTGCCCCCGTTCTATGGGCAAGAGAGTTTCCTGTGGGGAATGCGCACACCGCTCATTCCGTTGTTTAGATGACAGGGCTCTTCTCGCTCACTTCAACGGAAAAAGCGAGAGGTTCAAAGACGTCGTCGGCATCTACCCGCTTATGCCTGATGACAGTACCTTTCTGCTGGTTGCAGATTTTGATGGCGAGGGATGGCGCGAGTCGGTCATAGCGTACTGTGGCGTTGGACGAGAGTTTGGCGTTGACGTTGCGATTGAGCGGTCGCGTTCCGGTAACGGAGCACATGCCTGGCTGTTTTTCGAGGAGCCAATTCCGGCAAAAGTAGCGCGCGAGCTTGGAACGTTGCTGCTTGCCAGGGCGATGCGCCGAACTACCTCAATAGACTTCACGTCGTACGACCGGCTCTTCCCTTCTCAGGACGTTCTTCCCGCCGGGGGCTTTGGCAACCTCATAGCCTTGCCGTTTCAGGGGCGCGCTCTACCGAGTGGCAACAGCGTCTTTGTTGATGACGACTTTCAAGCGCATCCGGATCAGTGGGCCTATCTCGCCTCTTTGAAAAAGTGCACTTCCGAAAAGGCTCGAGAGGTAGTTGACGCGTTGCGCGACCTGGTTCCAAGCAACATGCATCTAGACGAGGGAAAGAACTCGGAGAAGGGGTATGGAGGGAAACGAACGCGTCTAGGCTTGGGCAAAGAGGACTTTCCTGATGAACTAACAGTGACGAAAGCCGACATGCTTTATGTTCCGGAGAATGGCTTGTCCCCTGCAGCTCTCGATACCGTTCGGCGTTTAGCCGCCTATGCAAATCCGGAGTTCTACGGGGCGCAGGCGGCACATCGTTCCGTTTACGGAATATCACGCATGGTGTACGTCGGCGAGACGAGAGATGGATGCGTTGCCTTGCCACGCGGGTGCGAGGACGATTTGCTCTCACTTCTCGATAATATCGGGGTCGATTATCTCGTCAAAGACGAGAGAGTATCTGGCCGATTCGTAGATATGAGCTTCAACGGGACCCTTAGAGACAATCAGATGTCTGCAGCAAGAGCTCTGCTTGGACATGACTGTGGAATTCTCTCCGCGCCAACTGGGTTTGGGAAGACCGTGATAGCAGCCTATCTTATCGGCACGCTTAAGGTTCCCACGCTTGTTATCGTTCCTAAGGCGGTGCTTATTGAGCAATGGATCGAGCGTCTCTCTGAGTTTCTCGATATTCACGAAGAGCCTGAGCCTCAGTTAACACCAAAGGAAAAGACAGGTCACCGCAAACGGCCGAGGGTTGGAAGGATTGGCGGCGGAAAGGTACGTCCTTCTGGCTTGGTTGATATTGCGACGTTTCAGTCGCTTGTCGAGACCGATGCGTGCGGCGACCGTCACGTAAAGGATTGCGTTCGCGAGTACGGCCTGATCCTTTGTGACGAATGCCATTACGCGGGAGCGACCCAGCTTGAGGAGGTACTTAAGGCCGTGCCGGCACGCTATGTTTTCGGCTTGTCGGCAACTCCCAAGCGGGCGGATGGGCTTACCAGATCTCTTCAGCTCCTTCTTGGACCGGTGCTCTTTAGCGCCAATCCCAAGGAGCAGGCGCGCGAACAGGGTATTGCTCGCGTGCTTAAGCCGCGATTCACCGGCGTCAGATATCCGCAATACCAAGAGGGAATGACCTTCAATCAGATTCTTGACCTGCTTTGCACAAGTCGCCCTCGGAACACGATGATTGCCAACGATGCAGCACAAATGGTTCGCGATGGCCACACTGCTCTTCTCGTCACAAAGCGAAAAGCTCACGCACGCGAGCTGGAGAAGATGCTCAGCGAACGCGGGCTGAGTGTGCAGCTGCTTATCGGGGAGGGTACCGCCAAAGAGAGGAGGCGGCGTTTGGATGAGGTGCGTAACGCTGGGGATGCGTCGCATGCTATTGTGGCCACAGAAAGCTATCTCGGTGAAGGTTTCGATCTCCCCAGTCTCGAGGCCCTATTCCTTGCGACGCCGGTATCGTATGACGGCAGGCTCATTCAGGAGGCGGGAAGGCTCCATCGAACCCATGCCGGAAAAACCTCGGTTACGGTGTTTGATTATGTTGACGCGTCCATCCCTCAGCTTTGTCGGTCATACAAACGGCGGCTCAAGACATACGTTTTCCTAGGTTATGAAGTCGCGACGGAAGGAGATAGCTCCGACGAGATGGTTGCAGGCTCGTTCGTGACTGTCCAAAGCTGCTTTCGAACTTTATCCTCTGACATCAGGGCTGCAAAGCGCTCTGTGGTTATTTGCGCCCCCTTTGTTAGTCATAATCTGATCGAAGCTCTGGGCTCGGAGCTTCGTGCGACATCCGAGCGCGGAATAGACATTATGGTGGTCATATGCCGAGAAGAGCCCTCCGAGGACGATGGCGATAGACGAAGACTTTATCAGCAGGCGTCCGATGACTTGCGTCTGGCAGGCTGTTCGGTTGCTTTTGATGCGCGGGCTCCACGGGGTCTTGCTGTGTTCGACGAGGAAATCGTTTGGTACGGGGATCTTCCCTTGCTGGGCTTTCCTCGAAAAGAGGACTGCAGTTATCAGGTTCCACAGCCCCGAAGTGGCGGCAGATCTTCTCTCGTCCGTTTCTTCTATCCAGCGAGAAGAGCGTGCCATACCGTAATACAGAGCCAGCATGATAGAAGAAAAAATGGAAGCAGCATTCATGCCCTAAAAATGAGGGTGGCGTACAAGAAAAACCTGAAGGCCGCATGACCTCCGGGCTGACTTTGTGTGGTCGCGGTTCGGGTTTCGGCATGATTTCCAGCAGTCCCTTGCTCCCGGCCCACTGGGCTCGGACAGGTTTGGCGCGCCTGCGCTGCCCGAGGGAGACCGCCTCACAGTGATGGAGATAGAGCTGGCCCGTACGGACTGAAGCGATGTGCGGCGGTTGACGCGCTCAGGGCGTTCTTCGTGAAGTATCGGAGCCTTATGAGGCGCTACCCGATGGGCATCGATTAGAGATGCTGTCTGTCGTGGAACGGCGGCGAAGATTAGGGACTGCGTGGGCGTCGCTGAAAATAGCACGGACGAGAATGTCGCAGAGGGACTGATGAGGGGGCTCTATAACTCCAGGTAAATCCCATGGCCATCTTGTCAGGCTTCCGTCCACTGGACGTCTGCGACACCTCTGCGACGTTACTGCGACAGTTTTTTGTCGCAGTAACGTCGCAGAGGTGTCGCAGATGGTATCCTTGCTTCTACGCCGGGATTCATGGAGGTTGATATGACACCTGAGGAGTTGTCCGCAGCCATTCTCAAAATGAGGCAGCTTAACTCTGAAACCGATCGGTTCGAGGCGAAAAAGTGTCAAACCAAGCTCAGCAAGGATGTTTGGGAGAGCGTGAGCGCTTTTGCCAATACAGAGGGCGGAATCCTCTTCCTCGGGCTTGACGAAGAGACGGGCTTTACCGTTGCGCCCGGATTCAATCCAAACACAACGCTTGACCAGTTCGTCACTGGAATGGGTGACGGGGGGAAAGACGGCGTGCGCGTAGATAACCCTCCCCAATACAGGCCCTCCATTATGGAGTTCGAAGACGGCCAGCTGCTCGTAATAGAGATCGAGGAGAGCTTGCCCGCGCAAAAGCCGTGCCATATTGCAGGCCGCTCGCTCAACACCGGCAGCTACAAGCGTGTTTGGAACAAAGACGTCCTGCTCTCGGCTACGGAGCTGTTCGAGCTGCAAAACATCTCGGTCCGAAGCAACGCGGACAGGGTGCCCGTCGCCGGGAAAGGTGATTTGGACGACGACCTCGTAGCTTCTCTCCTCGAGCGCAAGAGTGAATCGAGGGCGCTCAAGGGGGCGAAGACGATCGACGAGAAGCTCAAGCGCCTTGCTGTGGTTGACGGCGAGGGGAATGTCACCCTCGCCGGCCTCATTGCTCTGGGCTCTTACCCGCAGGAGTACTTCTCAAAGCTTGTCGTAGATGTCGCAGTGTTCCCAGAGAACGAGAAGTCGAAGCCCGGTGCGCCCCGGTTTGTCGACCGCGTCGTTGCGGACGGCACCTTTGTCGAAATGGCCAATGGAGCGGTGGAGGCAGTCATGCGCAACCTTCGCCGCGTAGCGGTGATACGCGGCACCGGGAGAGAGGAGGAGCCCGAGATCCCTCGCGAGGTACTCCGCGAGGCAATAGTGAATGCGCTGGTTCACCGAGAATACGACAGCAAGTTTCTGGGGAGATCGGTAGATGTCAATGTCTACCCCAATAGAGTGGAGATAACAAGCCCCGGAGGCCTATGGGGAACCCGGACCAAGCACAATATTGCTGACGGTGTCTCCGAATGTCGTAACGATGCGCTCATGTCGATTATCAAAGACCTGGTCTCTTCTTCCGCCGCTGCGCCCTTAGCGGAGGGGAACGGTTCGGGCATTCCCTATATCTATAACGAGATGAAGCGGCATACGCTGAGGCCGCCCACTTTCAAAATCGACTTTGACAGCTTCTCCATTGTGCTCGGCAGATTTGGAACCGAAATCGCCGAGAACCGGCGTTGGATCTCCGAGCGGACATCCCAGAACCTCTCGCGCGATGAAGAGGCACTTCTATTGCTCGCACGAGATAATGAGGAAATAACTGTTCAAGACGTTCACGAAAGCCTAAGCATCGACTCAGATGAAGTTCGAACGATGTTCGTTAACCTATGCTCTTTAGGTCTACTAGAGATGCAAGAGAACGATACATACAGATTGGTAAAGACTCCCCATCAGATCTCTCCTGGCGCGCCCGCTCTCACGAGGGCACAAATCGCGTTGTGCGGACTTCTTGATGAGGTCGATGCAAAGGGGGTTCAAGAGCTTGCCGCGGCGCTCGGAAAGACGCCAAGAACCGTGCAGAGGACGCTCCAGGGGCTTCTCGACGATGGCCTTGTCGTTGCGACTGCGCCGCGAACAAGCAGAGATAGGAAGTACCTTCTCTCGCATGCCCTGACGTCGGGCCGGAACGCGTAGAAACATCAGGTCCAAAGTTGGATGACCGCCGTCTTTGTCTGCGACGCTACTGCGACAACATTGGTGTCGCAGTAGCGTCGCAGACGTGTCGCAGATGTCGCGGTGACGCCATGAAGGGCGTTCTGGGCGAGTTTCGTAACGGGTGCTATTGCAACGTTGGCCGGCGGTTGGAAGAGAAAAAGTGATTCAGTATGTCGGCCTTGACCACCTGCTGACCATTTCGACGGCTGGTCACCCGAAAGAAAAGAAAACCCTGAGCTGTTTTACCAGCTCAGGGACTAAATCATGGTCGCGGGGGCAGGATTTGAACCTACGACCTTCGGGTTATGAGCCCGACGAGCTACCAGACTGCTCCACCCCGCAATTGGGTGCACCTCGTGTGTGCAAGAAATTACTCTACCGACAAGAGCGAAGGCTTGCAACCACAATCTGGCATTGTGGACGAGTCTCCACAATTGGCCGGCCAGCCCGCTCGTCGCCCTACTCGGCCCCCAGCGCGCACATTGTGATGTAGTTGTACGGCTGGTTGAAGTGCGGAAGGAAGAAGATGTCCAGCAGCTTGAGCTTGTCGATGGTCACGCCCTCCTCGATGGCAAGCGAGAACATGTGGATCGCCATGGAGACGTCCATCGTGCTCGCCAGCTGCGCGCCCACCACGCGGCGGCTGCCCTTCTCGTAGACAATGCGAATCTTCACCTTGGCGTTCTCGCGCATGAAGCCGGGGCGCTGCAGGTCGGCAAAGTCGGACCACGCCACGTCAATCCCCGCCTGCTCGGCCGCGCGGACGGAGAGTCCCGTGGAGACGAGGTTGAGCCCAAAGACGGAGATGGCGTTGGAACCCTGCACGCCAATGGACTCGAGCGGGGTCCCGCCCACGTTGTGCCCGGCCACGATGCCGGAGCGCACCGCGTTCGTCGCCAGCGCGATGTAGGTCTCCGCCTGGAGCGCGTTGGACCAGATCGTCGCGCAGTCGCCCACGGCGTAGACGTCGGGGTCGCTCGTGCGCTGGTGGCTGTCAACGCGATACGCGCCCTTGGCGCCCAGCTCCAGGTGATTGCGGCCAAGCTCCACGTTGGGTACGAAGCCGATGGCGTTGATCACCAGGTCGGCGGGGTAGGAGCCCTTCTCGGTGGTGATGGAGCGCACGTGGTCCGCGTCGTCACCCACATAGGCGGTCACGGCCTCGCCAAAGTGGCACTCGATTCCGTTCTCCGCGAGGCGCTCGTCCATGAGGGCGGCGAACTCGGGGTCGTAGTAGCTCGCCAGCGAGGTGGGAGCAATGTCAAAGAGCCGCACGTCCTTGCCGCGGCGCTTGGCGGCCTCGGCGATCTCGACGCCGATGTAGCCGGCGCCCACCACCGCGACGCTGCGCACGGACTCGTCGGAGACCTGGCGGTCGACCTCCTGGCCCTCCTGGAAGAGCTTGAGGAAGCTGATGCCCGCGAGGTCGTATCCGGGCAGCTTCGGCGAGATGGGGAGCGACCCCGTGGCAAGGATCAGCTTGTCGTACGGGGCGTCGAACGAGGTGCCGTCGGCTGCCGCGCAGTGGACCACGTGCCCGTCAAAGTCCACGGAGGTGACGCTCGTCTCCATGCGAATCTGGGCGCCCTTGGCCTCGAAGGCCTCCTTGTTGGTGTAGAAGAGGTTCTCGTACGTATCGATCTGGCGACCGACCCACAGCGCCGTGCCGCAGCCGAGGTAGCTGAGGTTGGTGTTGCGGTCGATCATGGTGACCTCTGCCTCGGGGTAGTTGTCGAGCAAGGTGTTTGCGGCGGCGATGCCCGCGTGGTTGGTGCCAACGATGACGACCTTCATGTGACGCTCCCATCTGCTTTGGTTGAGCGCCTCCCGAGGCGCCCTCGTTCGCCGAAATTGTAACCTGAAAGGTAGCATTTCCCAACGAGGACTCCGCGGACGTATCAATTCCGCCCGTGGTCGTTAGAACTTCTTATGAACGGGGGGAGGTACATGAAAACGATTGCATCTCAGAGATTCAGTGTTGACTCAGCTATCTTACCGGCCTAAGGTCTAGAAAGTAATTCGAAGGTAGGGGGTATGATTTTGCGCGTACATATGACACAAAATGCCTCCCTCATACCTATGAATAAGCCCCGTGGCATGACGCTGACTATCCGTTTGGCGGGGAAATCCGGACTTCCGTTGGCCAGCGGGCGTTCATGAGCTTGGGCTTGGGGATCTAATGCAGCTTAAACACACACGACAAGCCATAAAGTCTTGGGGCAAGCCCCTTGTAAGCGTTGTCCTTGCGGCGGCAGTCACCCTCACGTCTGTGCCAATCTCTGCGTTTGCGCCCGTGATGGCCTATGCCCAGCCCCTCAACCCCCTCGTGCAAAAGAGCGAATGGGGGGGGGTTGCCTCTGAGCTAGGGGGCAGCTCCGTCCAGACCGCCGGCGAGCAGTCCGGCGTCACCTACACGGCGGACGGTCGTCCGCTCTACGAGAGCGCGTCCGACACCATCTATATCTACAATGCCCTCCAGACCGCCGTCGCCCGCCAGGAGGACGCGGCCGACCAGCCCGTTCTCACCGGCGACGGCGATGCGAAGACCTTCGGCACCGGTCAGCCCATCTACGCCGAGGACTCCGACGAGCCGCTCACCTACAGCCCCGAGCACACCTACGTCTACGCTGACGGCTGGGACGAGGGGCTTGAAGACGCTGGCGATAACAACAACGTTGTCGTGAGTGACGAGCCGGAGGTCCAGGAAGAGTCCGACGCCGAGAAGGACGAGCCGGTTGAGAAGAACGACGCTGCCGAGAAGGACGTCGCGGAGATTGAGCCCACTGAGAACTCCGCCGAGAAGAGCACCGAATCCGATGAGGTTGATTTGCTGGCGGACGGGGATGAGACCGAAGCCTACAACAGCCTCTCCGGCCGCGACTACGTGGGTCAGGTCACCAAGCAGATTGGCGACGAGACCTACATCCTCATTGGCAACGAGCAGCAGCTCCGCGCCATCGGCAGCGACAAACCCGTCATCGGCGGCCCGGTGTATAGGATTGCGCAGGAACACCATCTTGTCGGAGGATGGAAGGATGAAGAGGGGGCTTCACCGGAGCTGCTGTATCCGGGCGATGCCGACCTGGGCGCCAATACCGGGCTGCGGGGCGAGGGCATCGACGACGACAACGGGTACGGCGCCGACATAACCGAAACGTTTAACGACTACTACAAGTATTTCACAATCGGCGACGACGGCGCGCGAAACGGTGACGTCAAGAACAACGCTGCGGTCAACACCCGCCTGACGTACTCCGCCGACGCGAACTACATCATCTTTCGCGACATCGACCTGAAGAGTGCCAACTGGACTCCGATTACCTTTTCAGGGACTATGATCGGCGCCAAGAGCTCGCAGTCTGGCGTGGCCGGCAGCCTCTTCTCGCTGGTCTCCCAGGACGGCTCGGGCGTCACCTCGGATGACGTTGCCAAGCCGGTCATATCCAACATGACCGTCAACCAGGGCTCGACCATCAAGTCGAACGACTACGTTGGCGTTGGCTTCTTTGGGACAATCACCAACGTGACCGACAAATGGGGCCTTACGGTCGAGGGCGGCAAAGCGGTGGCCGCCAACTTTATCCTCAAGAACGCGACGGTCACGAGCAACGCCACAGAAGTGGATGCCGACACAAGCGGTCTTGTTGGCTGGCTCCTCGGCGGGCTCCTCGATCTGATCTTGGGCAAGAACGAGGACTCCTCACACTATGCGACCGGGGTCTTGGCCGGCCGTGTGGTGGGAGAGGTCTCGCTCGAGGGTGTTGAGGTGGCTTCGAGCACGGTCAGAAACAATACGAGGGGCTACACGGGTGGCCTGGTCGGGTATTCGACGGGGTCAACCCAGTACGCAGGCCTCTCTGAGGCGCTCGGAGGATCAGCCCAGATTCTTGCCGACATCCTCAACATCATCCCCGGCCTGGGTCTTGGAGACCTCATTACAATCCTGCTTGGCAAGAACGGCCTCGTCGATGTGTCCAAGCTCATACCCGTTGGGTACAAGGCGCCGGTGATCTCCGACTGCAAGGTAATCGATCTCAACAGCGACGGTTCGGTCGTTGGCAATGAGAGCAACAGCTTTGCCGGAGGCTTCGCGGGCGCGCTCATTGGAACGGTGACGAGTGGCTCAAGCGTCTCCGGTGGCGCGATCAGCGTCGTGGCAAAGAGCTACGCCGGTGGCTTCGCGGGCGTGGTGAGAAACGGGTCGGTCGAAGGAACGCTTGACCTTAGCAAGCTCGCCCAGCTTGAGGTTTGGGACTATACGCCACAGAGCTTGGTATACGACTCTCACGTCTACTCGGGTGTCTCCGCTTCCGCTCAGGAGGACTATGCGGGCGGCTTTGCGGGCGGACTCGCAAATGCCTACATGGTCAACGATACGGTTAACACCAAGAGTGCCGTCAACGTGACGGCGGGTCGCTATGGTGCCGGCGGCTTTGCAGGCGTAGCGTCGCTTGGCTGGCAGGTTGACCTTGGTAAGGGCGACAATGGCGGCACGACGGTGGGCTCGCTCCTTGGTCAGGTTAACGGCCTGCTGTCTGAAATCTTGTCAGGTAAGCACCCCGAAACTGACGCCGACCCGCTGCTCGCGCTTGTGGGCATCAAGGAGACTGAGCTCCTTGGCACCCAGGTGAGCGCGGACGCAATATCCGTTTCTGCCCAAAAGAACGCCGGCGGCCTGGTGGGCGAGGGCGATGGCACCGTTATCGCGAGCACCCATGCGGCCGTTGACGGCGGCGAGCAGGGAGAGACCTATTGGAATTCTGAGGTTCCCGACAAGCTCAAGCAGCACCTGGGACTCTCCGACGATCCGGTCGATCAAGGCGTTGTGGTGGAGGGGCTTGCCTCCGTTTCCGCCTCGGACGCCAACGCCGGCGGCATCGCGGGCAGTCTGAACGTCGCCAGCGGTGGCGGCCTTGTCAATAACACGCTTGGCCTCAACAACCTCATACCGTTTGTTGTGGCCGACATTGACGTCTCCGGAGACGGCTTTACCGTCAGTGCCGCCGGCGCCTACGCCGCTGGAGGCGTTGGCGTCGTGACGGGCGGCCACGTTCGAGACGTTGAGGTCAGTGGGGTCTCGGCCATTACCGCGTCCAATTACGCAGGCGGCTTCTTTGGCGCCTCGGGAACGGGAAGCGTGGTCAGCGACGGCGGCATCAACCTGCTTGGCCTTAACCTTGTTCAAATCAACAACCTGCTCCAGGTGGGTGCGGCCGTGCAGACAACCGCGGATACCGTCACCGTGAGCGGCGTTGACGCCGGCATGAAGGTCACGGCAACGGGAGACGGCACTTCGACCGATGCGGGCGAGAAGCCCGTCACGGCGGGCGGCTTTGTCGCGCTGGGGAGCGCCACGGCGGTGAACTCCGCGCACGTTACCAACCTCGCGTCCGTGAGCGCAAACGTCCACGACGGTGCGATCGCCGCCAACGGTCAAGCCGGCGGTTTCGTCGGCGAGTCCACCGCGTCGGGGCTCGCGGACGTGGCGGACAAGGACAGCATCCTCAGCCTGGTGAAAATCAACGGCCTTCTCGGCGCCGTGACCTACCTCCTACCCACCTACACAGACGTGGACGTCTCCTTTGTGGGCGAGGCCAGCGTCAAGGCGGACAGCGCCGGCGGCTTTGCCGGGACGTTCGAGGCCGGGACGGTGGACAACTCCGCCCGCGAGGAGGCGCAGCAATGGGCCGTCTACGGCATCGACGAGGTCCTCGGCGGCGCCTATGCGGGCGGCTTTGGCGGCAACGTCTACTCGGGCGCGCTGGCGGACGCGGGCAAGGGTATCAGCATCCTCGGCGACATCTCGGGGCTCAAAGTCGATGTCACCGGGCTCCTCAACCTCATCGGCGCCTACGTCCCCACCATCAAGGGCGCGGGCGTGAGCTCCTCGGATCGCGGCCTCAAGGTGAGCGCGACGACGGAGCGCGACGGCGACTCCTCCTCTGGCTCGGCCGGCGGCTTCATCGGCTGCGGTTCGGGCGTGCAGATAAGCGGAAGCAACGTGAGCGTCCTGCGCAGCACTGCTGTCAAGGAGCCGGAGGACCTCGAGGCCACGGAGGCCCCGACCTACTTTGATGACACACAGAGCGAGTATGCCGTCACGGGCGCGCGCTATGCCGGCGGCTACATCGGCATGATGAACATCGGAAGCGCGGCCTCGGTGGGCAAGGGCATCGGGATCTTGGGCGACTCCATCCAGCTCACCGACCTGGTGGGCGCGCTGCAGGTGGTGACCTCCACCATAGAGCACTCCAATGTCACCGGCGCCGCCGGCGGCTTCTCGGTCCGCGCCTCCGCGAAGGACGCGAGCGCGCAGGGCGACGCGGGCGGCTTTGCCGGCATCGTGCTGGGCGGCCACATCCAGGACTCCAACGCCCGCAACTTCTCCCACATCATCGGCCAGAGGTCGGCGGGCGGCTACGCGGGCGAGATCGCGCCCGGTGCCGTCGCGGACGTGCTGGGCGATGGCGGCATCCTCAAGGACTTTGTCGGCGTCAGCAGCCTGCTCTCGCTCGTCCAGGCCTTTGTTCCCTCCGTCCGCAACAGCGAGACCACGGCCGTCCCCTGCGGCGGCGTGGTGCGCGCCCAGGCGCTCTCTGACGCGAGTCACCTGCGCGGCATGGCCGGCGGCTACGTGGGTCACAACGAGGGCGGGCAGATCTGGGGCAACAACGGCGACTCCTGGAAGACGGCCACGGACCCCTACACCGGCCCGCAGCGCGAGGCCGCGGCGGTGCGCATCCGCTCCGTCTACGGCGCGGAGTTTGCGGGCGGCTTCACCGGCCTCATGGAGGCGGCCGATACGGCCGAGACGGGCAGCCTCGGCCTGCTCTGGGGCCTCATCAGCGTTGACAACCTGCTCGGAGCACTTGGCGTGGCCTATCCCACCGAGGAGAACACCGCAGTTTACGGTCCGCTCGCCAAGCTTGACCCGGATACCTGGAAC
Organism: uncultured Atopobiaceae bacterium; assembly: GCA_944321005.1. Taxonomy (GTDB): domain Bacteria; phylum Actinomycetota; class Coriobacteriia; order Coriobacteriales; family Atopobiaceae; genus Thermophilibacter. Next base: position 19,654 of record CALUJT010000005.1, read on the forward strand.
GGCTGGGTCGAGCACGTGGGCAAGCACGGCGGCTACGGCGAGGAGTTGACGGCTGCCGGCAAGGTAGACACGCAGGAGGCGCTTAACGCCCTTGTTGGCAGCTACGTGTACGGCATGAGCGTGGTTGCGGGCCGCACGGCGGTCGCAGATGCGGGGGAGGCAAACCCGCTCGAGGGCGGAAGCGCCGGCGGCTACGTGGGCGCCATGGTGTCGGGAACCGTCACCAACGGGCAGGCCCATGACGTGCGCCAGGTGCGCGGCATGCGCTCGGCGGGCGGCTTTGCCGGGAGCGCCCAGGCGGGCGGGGCGGCAACGCTGGGCAGCGTCAATCTACTGGGTGGCAGCCTCAACGTGGGGCAGCTCCTCGGCGTGGCCCAGGTCTTCGTCCCCGTGATCAAGTCCTCCTCGGTCGAGGGCTATCGCGCCGGCATGACCGTCACTTCTCCCGGCGCGGGCAGCCGCGAGGCTGATACCGCGCACGCAACGGGCAACGCCGGCGGCTACATCGGCTACGGCGCGGGCGCGCAGATCTGGGGCGACGCCCAGGAGGGCGCCGAGGGCGAGAAGGACGGCGCCTCGGACGCGGCCGCCTGCCGCGCCTCCAACCTGCGACGCGTTGAGGCTTCGGCCTATGCGGGCGGCTACGCGGGCCTGCTCACCTCGGGCTCCGCGGCCAACGTGGGGACCAGCGGGGTTTCCGACGGCTTCCTCCAGGAGCTCCTTGACACGATCATCGGCGGCACGGGCATCGACAACCTGGCCAACGTGCTCCAGGCAACCATGTCCACCGTGCGCGGCGCCTCCGTGAGCGCGGCGGACCCGGCGTGGGGCTTCACCGTGGAGGGCGTCCGCACGGACACGGTCACCTACCCAATGGCCGCGGGCGGCTTCGTCGGCATGGCCCAGGCAACGGTCCTCGGCTCGCAGGACGGCGAGAGCGACTCAAGCTCTCACGTGACGGTGAGCGACCTTCGCGGCGTCGACGGCGGCCTCTATGCCGGCGGCTTTGTGGGCGTCGCCCAGACGGGCGGCGTGGCCGAGGTCTCCGGCGGCACCGGGGAGGGCTCGCAGACCTCGATCCTCGACCTTCTCAAGCTGGGCGACGTGAGCGTGATCCAGGCGTTCCAGCCCGTCATCTACGACGCCGCGACGAGTGGCGTGGCCGACGGCGTGACCGTGCGCGCCCACACCTGGGACGAGGGCGGTCTGCTCGGCTCCCAGCGCGTGAGCGGCAACGCGGGCGGCTTTGCCGGGACCATCATGGGCGGCATGATGCATCGCTGCGGCGTGAGTGGGCTCAGCTCCGTGAGCGCGCCCAACTACAGCGGGGGCTTCGTAGGCTACACGGGCAAAACGGGCATCGCTGACGTCGAGGATGTGAGTGCGCTCGACAAGCTGCTCGGGGTCACCGCCGGCGTGGCAAACGTCATCGGCACCACGGTCGAGGACTGCTCGGTCGCGGGAAAGGCCGGCGGATTCACCGTGGTCTCCCAGGGCACGGGCGGCGCCACGCCGGAGAACGGCGCCACGGGCGCGGGCGAGCAGATGGCCGGCGGCTTTGTGGGCTATGCGGACGTCTCGCACGTCACGGGTTCCAACGTGAGCAACCTCAAGCTGGTCAGGAGCCCCCAGGCGGCCGGCGGCTTTGCCGCAACGACGAGCTACGCCTACCTCGTCAACGCGGAGGTGGACTCCAAGCTCGTGGACGTGCTGCTCAAGGTGGTGAACCGGCTGCTTGAGGCGCTGCGGGTGGGCGACCTGGAAGACCTCGACGTCATTCAGATTTCGCTCCCCGGTGGCGGGATTCTCAAGCTCGAGGTGAAGGTGCTCGGCGACGGCGATACGCTCTCCGTCACGCTGCTTGGCATCGACGTCACGGTCTCGCTGGTCAAGGGCACCGGGGACGGCCAGACCGACGTGGTCAACGTCACCATTGGCGACTCCACCATCACGCTGCCGGTCAACAAGGACGGCACCATAGACACGGACCAGGCCAAGGCCGAGCTCCAGATCAACCTCATCAAGGGCAACCGCACCGTCATCGAGGAGAGCTCCGTGACGGGCGTCTCCGAGGGTTACGATGTCTTTGGTGGCGGTGCCACGCAGACCGGGGAGGCCCAGGATGGCGCGACGAGCGGCTATGCCGGGGGCTTTGTCGGCCACAACAACGAGGGCCGGCTCTTCAATAACGACATGCGTTACGCCGACGTGGTGAGCGGGTCCGCAGGCAAAACGGGCCCCTTCACCGGCGCGACCAGCTACAGCTCAAACTGGTGGTTCAACGACGTCACGGACATCGAGCAGGGCAACACCTATCACGTCTACCGCGATCCCTTACTTGTCGAGAAGAACGTGGAGGGTGTTGACGCCAGCGCAATGAGCGTCTCCTCAGGGGAACCCGACGGCGGCGACCCGGCCGACCAGTCGTCCACGGAGGCCGTATGGGCGCGCTTTGACGTGAGCGAACACCGGCCCGTGAACGGCACCAACCACGAAGACTGGAAGAACGCCACCGTGGGCGGCGCGTCCCTGGGCGTCTACGCGTCTGCGGGCAAGGCCGTCCTCATGGCCGACACAGCCGTCACCGACAACACCGGCGGCCTCACGCCCGAGCCCGGGGACGGTCAGGACCCGTGCGAGGCGCTCGTGAACGTGACCATCCAGAAGGTCTGGAACGACGGCGGCAACCGCGGGGGAACGCGCCCGGAGAGCATCACCGTGACGCTCACCGCAAGCTATACGGATGCGAAAGACCAGACTGTCGTGCCTGAGGAGATTCAGCGCACGGACTTGGACGGGAATCCGGTGGGGAAGCCCATTTCCAATCCCATGACGGTGACGCTCAGCGGAAAGGACGCCTCAGCATGGTCCGAGACCTGGCGCAAGGTGGTCGAGGACCTTCCCGTTGCCTTCCGGGACGAGGACGGGACGCTGCACTACTACACCTACACCGCCTCTGAGGTCGAGGGCCTTGGAGGGGAGTACACCGTCTCTTACGAGACGGACAGTAAGGAGAACGTGATTACTATCACCAACTCCCTGCCTCTGCCTGAAACAGGCGGTATGGGCACTACCCCGTTCCTGTTCGTCGGCCTTGCGACTCTCGCGCTCGGCGGCATCTGGCTCGACCAGCAGCGTCGACGCCGGAATCCGCCGCGCGCCTACGCCGGCGCTCACTTTGCGAATGCCGCGCCGAATACTCGACGCGCTTCGAAATAGGTAAGTAAGTTGCATCAGAAAGAAAGGATGAAAAGATGCACAAGGTAACTAGAAAGTTGGCGGCACTGCTCGCAGTGCTCGCCCTAGCGGTGGGAGCCCTCTTCACCGCTACCCCCGCTATGGCAGCGGGAAACACTGGTACCATTACAGTGACCAGCAACAGTAAAGAGTTCGAAGGCAAGACGGTTTCGGCCTATCAGGTTTTCAAGGTCGATAACGGCTCCTATGTTTTGAATGACACGTTCAAGAAGTTCTTCGTGGATGAGTGCGGTCTCACGGATGACGAAACGCTTTCCTCCAAGGCGTTCGAGTACGTTAATGCCTTGGGAGCGGATGATGACGAGAACGTCATCAACTTCGCCAAGAAGATGCGCGCTTGGGTTCTTGCCCAGACCCCCGCAATCGAAGCCACTGGCACTGGGGATGCAGCCGAAAGTTCGAGCAATTATGTTGCCACGATTGCTGTTGATCCGGGCTACTACCTCGTCGTTCCCGCGCTTGGTTCCACGGGTAGCAACAACCGTGGCACCGATGCCATGCTGACGAACGTGGTGGTCGACGAGACGGCGGACATCCAGCTCAAGAGCGAGTACCCGACCGTCTCCAAGACCATTGATGGCGAGCACGGCTCCATGGATCAGATTGATAAAGAGATTGAGTTCACCGTGAAGTCGAAGGTGCCCGATACCACGAACTTCAAGACTTACAACATGAAGTTCACGGATACCTTCACTGATGGTCTTACCTTCGTGCCGGGTTCGGTAAAGGTGACTATCGGCGGTGACACCATGGCAGCCACCACCGACTACACGGTGACCGAGCCGAGTGGCGGTGACAACACGCTGACTATCGATCTGGTTGACGTCAAAGGGCACATTACGGGCAGCCAGTACGCCACGGGTGAAGAGATTGTCATCACCTATAAGGCAAAGCTGAACAAGAACGCCATCGTTGACGACAATCCTGAGACCAACTCGGTCAAGATCAACTACTCCAACGACCCCAATGGCGGATATGACGGCGAGACCGAGGTAGACAAGGATAAGGTCTATACCTTCGACATCGACCTCCACAAGTACGCTGCTGGCAACGAGAGCGCGTATCTTGCTGATGCCGAGTTCAAGCTTTACGCTAACGAGGGCGATGCCGATGCCGAGACTCCCGATACCGCAATCAAGTTCGTTAAGGTTGATGGTACGCACTACCGCGTCGCTACGGCCGATGAGATTACGACTCCTGGCGGCCTGACGATCACGGATACCATCACTACGGTCAGTAGCGGTATGGTGAACATCGACGGTCTCGGTGAGGGCGACTATTGGCTCAAGGAAACCAAGGCGCCGAGCGGCTTCAACAAGCCCGAGGATCCGTTCAAGGTCAACATCGATGCGACATTCGAGGCTGACGGCACGCTTGAATCGTCGACGGTGACCGTTGACACTACGCCGAACACCGTTGATGACAATACCGTTAAGATCGAGAACCGTCAGGGCACCCTTCTCCCCGGCACCGGTGGCATGGGTACCGTGATCTTCACCGTCGTCGGCGTGGCCGCCATCGCCGGTGGTGCCATCTGGTGCGTGAGCCGTCGTCGCGCCACGTCTAACGGTGCGCACACGGCGTAACGAGCCCGTTCCGGAGTCGTTGTGAGTAAGCGCGTACGCGACATACTGCCCATCCTGGTCATCCTGGCCGGTCTTCTCGTCCTGCTGTATCCCACGATCAGCAACTACCTGGTCGAGAAGAATGCCAGCCGCGCGGTCGCCTCCTATGACGCTACCGCCGTGGACATGGGCCAGGAGCAGCGCGAGCAGATGCTCGCGGACGCACGCGCCTACAACGACGCGCTTGCCGCATCCTCGGGCGCCAGCCCCCAGGCGCCCGAGGGCGGCGAGCCCGCTCAGGTGGGGGAGACCCTCGCCTACGAGGATCTTCTCAACCTGAACGGCGACGGCATGATGGGCTACATCATCATCCCCAAGATGAACGTTGAGCTGCCCATCTACCACACCGTGGAAGAAAAGGTCCTGCAGGTGGGCGTGGGCCACATGGAGAGCTCATCGCTGCCCGTGGGCGGACCGTCCACGCACGCGGCGCTCTCCGGACACCGAGGACTGCCCTCGGCCAAGCTCTTCACGGACCTCGACCAGATGGAGGTGGGCGATCAGTTCTTCATCAAGGTCCTGGGCGAGACCCTGGCCTACGAGGTCCACGAGGTTGAGACGGTCCTCCCCACGGAGACCGAGTCCCTTGCCATCCAGCGGGGCCAGGACCTCGTGACCCTCATCACCTGCACGCCGTATGGCATCAACTCGCATCGCCTGCTGGTGCACGCGCACCGCATCCCGTACGAACCGCAGATGGAGGAGGCCATCGAGCAGGTGGGCGGCTTCATCAACATCCCGCTGCCGTACCTGGCGCTCATCGTCGCGCTGGCCGCGCTGGCGGTCTTTGTCACAGTCCTCAAGATCCGGACCATGCGGAAGGACAGAAGGGAGTACGCGCGTGGCAGGCACTCGCGCTGACATACCACGGAAAACGTTTCTCGCGCGTCTTGCGGCAGCTGCGGTGGCGCTTCTTGTTGCCCTTGTGGCGGCGGGAGGTCCGCTTTCCGCCCGCGCCGCGTCATGGGGCTCCATCACGCTGGACTGCCGCGTGAGCGGGGTGCCCCTGGCGGGCGACACCTATGGTCTCGTGTGCGTGGCCGACGTCACCTACGATGCGTCGTCCGGCACCATAACGTCCTACGCCACGCGCGACGCGTTCGCGTCCTTTGGCTACGACTGGCCCAACATGAAGGCCTCTGAGCTCGACGAGGCCGCCAAGGCCCTGGCCGCCTTTGCAGGCGAGAAGAGCCTCTACGAGCGCACGGCAGTCTCGGACGCCTCCGGAAGCGTGGGGTTCTGGGGGCTCGAGCCGGGCCTCTACCTGGTGGCGCGCATCGCGACGGCGGACGCCAACGCGGGCTATGCGTGCGATCCGCTGCTCATCACCGTGCCCCTGGCGGACGGCGGTCAGCTGGACT